>NZ_JBAKFR010000007.1:0-204056 GCF_053484295.1 Martelella sp. AMO21009 | reverse complement strand
GTCGTGACCCTCAATGCAAGGTTCAGAGAGAAAATCATCCAACAGAGTTGATGACACCCTTGGGATGGTGGGGAGACCAGTCATTCCGAAGACTCGGCCTTGATCATCGTCTTCCGACCTATGCGTCGCTTATCATTCTGGCGAATTGCCGCCACGCGTGTCATCGCAAATGAGCGCCTCCCTTATCATTCTATTGATTGCATCCGCCAAAGGCGCTAACAGCGTGGCATGATGGATGTGAATGAAAATGGTTTGGGCGAGGCGGCCCTTTCGGGGCTGAGGACGCTCGAGTTTGAACGCAAGGGGCTGGAGGCCCTGTCGGCGGCGCTCGGCAACGGGCTGGCGGAGCCGTTCGAGAAGGCCGTGGCGCTGCTCAGGCAGACGGCGGGCCATGTGATCGTCTCGGGCGTCGGCAAGAGCGGCCATGTCGGCACCAAGATCGCCGCCACCTTCGCCTCCACCGGCACACCGGCCTTCTTCGTACATCCGGCGGAAGCCAATCACGGCGATATGGGCATGATTTCCCAGAAGGACGCCGTGCTGGCTTTGTCATGGAGCGGGGAAAGCAGCGAATTGACTGCGCTTGTCGCCTATACGCGGCGGTTTGCCATCCCGCTGATCGCGATCACCTCCGGCCGGCAATCCTCGCTGGCGCTGGCGGCCGATATCGTGCTCGACCTGCCCAAGGCGGAGGAAGCCTGTCCGCACGGGCTGGCGCCCACGACCTCCACCACCATGCAGCTTGCGCTCGGAGATGCGCTGGCGATCGCGCTTCTGGAGGCGCGCGGCTTTTCCGCTGTCGATTTCAAGATCTATCATCCGGGCGGCAAGCTCGGCGCGCTGCTCTCCCACGTCGCTGATATCATGCATGTCGGCGAGGAGGTGCCGCTGGTGCCGGCCGGCACGCCGCTGCCGGAGGCGATCATGGTGCTGTCGCAGCGCCGTTTCGGCTGTGTCGGCGTGCTGACGGACGAGGGGCGGCTCGCCGGCATCATCACCGATGGCGATCTCGCCCGCAATCTTGCCCGCGACATGAGCAGGCTCGCGGTGGAAGACGTGATGACCGCGGCGCCGAAGACCGTCGGCAAGACCATGCTGGTCTCCGCCGCCCTGGCGCTTCTGCAAAAGCACAATATTTCCGCGCTGATGGTGGTCGACGACAACAACCGTCCGCTCGGCATCGTCCATTTCCACGATTTCCTGCGGATCGGCGCGGCCTGAAGCTGATTACCTTCCGCGCGCGCCCCAGAGCGCGATTGCCGCGATCGCCAGACTTGCAACCACGTTCCAGCCGGCAAAGGACAGGCCGAGCACGCGCAGCGCCGCTTCGTCGCATTTCGGGCCGGTCACCCGGTTGAGATCGCCGAGCAGGTCCATGGCGTTGGTGGTCACACCTGCCATCGAACCCGAGCAATCGGAGGGCCCCGCCCACCAGTGCCATTCGACGCCGGCGTGATAGACGCCCATCACCATGCCCCAGACCATCAGCCCGGCAATGATGAGGAGCGCCAGCCGTGCGACAAGGCCCGGCAGGCCGAAGCGCCAGGCGAGAAGGCCGAGAATGCCGACCGGCACGCCGATATAATAAGGGTTACGCTCCAGAAGGCAGAGATGGCAGGGGATATAGCCGCCGAGATGCTCGAAGCCGAGCGCCGTCCCGACCGTGACGGCCATGGCGAGCGTCGACAGCGTCAGGCTGATCGGAATGCGGGAGTAAGAACGCGCGGACATATAACCCTCTTGAAGCGCGCCGCCAGCGCGCGAAATGCTCTAGAACACGTATTTGACGAGGTAGAACCCGCCTGCCAGAAGGACGACGAATACGGTGAAAAGAAGACCGAGATATTTCTCGATGAAATCGCGGATCGGCGGGCCGTAGCGATTGAGCAGCCAGGCGATCAGAAAAAAACGGAACGAACGCCCGATCACGCTGACCAGAAAGAAGATTCCGAAATTGAGGCCCGTGGCGCCGGAAAACAGCGTCAGCACCTTGTAGGGAAAGGGCGTGATGGCGGCAAACAGCACGCCCCAGCCGCCCCAGGTGTTGTACCACTCGGCGATCTTCTCAAACGAATCCTGCTTGCCGTAGAAATCGAGGATCGGCCGGGCGACCTGCTCGAACAGGAACATGCCGATCAGATAGCCGGCGATCGCGCCGAGGATCGAGGCAATCGTGCAGATCAGCGCGATCCGGAACCATTTTGCCGGCCGCGCTATCACCATCGGGATCAGCAGCACATCCGGCGGGATCGGAAAGAACGAGCTTTCGGCGAATGATATCCCGAAAAGAACGCGTTCGGCATTGCGGTTGGCGGCGAGCGAAAGCGTCCAGTTATAAAGTCTGCGCAGCATGGATCGTCCGGGGTTGATTTGTGTCGCCGGAGAATGCTGTCTCCGGCCCGCCATGTCCATCACTCAAGAGCCGCACGGCGCAAATTTGTGCAGGCCCGGCGCCAGAAGCGTGTTGACGCCCGGCCCGATCTCCTTATATTCCGCCATGCCTGCCTCAAGACGAGGCATAGGGCCCCTTTGGCGGAACTGGTAGACGCGCCTGACTCAAAATCAGGTTCCGAAAGGAGTGCTGGTTCGATTCCGGCAAGGGGCACCAACGAACTCAAGTCGCCGCGATTAATCAATGTTCTTCGTTATTTAGTTGCGCGATACGTATTGAGAGGTAGACTAAGCTAGTCTAAGTCGAATATCGAGGGACGAAGTGCTAGCCTGTGGCAAGACGGTCTGCCCGACAGAGATCACTCGAGAGATCGAGCATTTTTCTTCAAGCACTAGCCCGGCCAGAGTTGCCACGGATGCAGGTGACGGGTTTATAAAATCTTTAGGCAACCCAATGGGAGGCGCGGCTCTAGTTTCGGAATTGGTAGCCGCTGAACTGGCTGCATGGTTCGAGTTAAGCGTCTCACCTTTTGCTGTCATATATAAGTGCGACATTGAAATTGTGATGCGCAAAAATGGGCAAAAGATGACTCCTCCACTATTCTTCTCATCCGCTGTCGAGGGTGTCCCTCGCGACGGAACTGACGTGTTCTTGCAGCGTCTTCGGAACAAGGACTGCGTCTCAAGATTGGTGGTTTTCGATACTTGGATCAGGAACTGGGATCGCTATTACAAAGAGGAGGCGAACTCTGATAATCTCCTTTATGTGCAAGCTTCAGTCCATAAATATGACTTAGTTCCAATAGATCATTCGAATTGTTTCATAGGTGTCGAGCCCGATTTTCCGGATGGCGCGGCTCCACAAGATTGGATAGAAGATGCAGGTGTTTACGGAAAATTCCCTGAATTTGACGGCTTCATAACTGACCAAAGCGTTAGCGCAGCACTCACAAAATTGGGAACATTGGATCGTAGTTTCGTGAGCGAAATCGTTAATTCTGTACCTTTAGAATGGGGTCTAGGCCCGCCGGCCCGTGCAGGGTTGATCGATTTCATCTGTGCCCGTGCCAACTACATCGTAAAAAATTTAGCGCCGAAACTGATAGACGAGCCGCCACTACCGGGATTTTGAGCCATGAATAACAGACAGGGGTACTTCTCGATTATACAGTATTCGGACAATCCTGAGCGCGCCGAATACATTAACATCGGAGTGGCGTTGTTCGCGAGAACGCCGCCCTATGTGCTGTGCAAATTTGGCGAGCGTCCTAAGCGTATAAAATCGGCATTTAATGTAAGTCCCGGCGTTCATTTTGAGCTCCTGCAAAACTCGCTGAAAAGCCGGCTTTTATCGGAGTTTGGAGAAGGGTGGCAGCTGGACAACATTAACACGTTTATTTTGCAGAGATCGGGTAAAATACGACTCTTACCTTTGAGATCGGTACTTATCCGCGATGCAAAAATGGACTTGCAGGAGATATTTTCTGACCTAGTAGGTGACCTTCCTTTTAAAAAACGAAGGCAGCGAGTCAATACAAAATTAGCGAGCAAATTAAAGGAGTATGGTGTGGATGGTTTATTGGAAAAGCCAAGCCCTGTATTACTTTCGGGTGGTATAAAGATCGAAGCGCCGTATGGTTATCAAAATGGTGCTTTCAATCTCATTCAGGGGTTGTCGCTGGGAACTGAACCAGACAAAGCCTTGAGCAAGGCGAGCCCTCATATGATTGAAGGTAACATATTGTTCACCGAAACTCTCCGCGAAAAACGCCTTGTAGTTGTTGCAGACGATTCAGAGATGCATGACGATAGTTTTATATCTCTTTTAAGCTCGCAAATGGATTCTCACTGCGTGCGTTTCTATACGATGGACGACTTGCAACCACTCGTTATGGATATCCGACGAAACTATGCGTCCCATAATTAGTGCTGCGCCAGAAAGGGAAAAATTTTCTTAGAAGGACAGCGGATCACTCGCCCTTCTTTTCCGCCAGCCGCGCGCGGCGGGTGCGACGCCAGCGGGAGCGGCGCGATGTTGCCTTTCTGGTGGCGGGGTTCGGGAAGGTGATTTCGATCTTCAGACCGTCCTCGCCATATTGCCGGTCGATCGTGCCGTTCAACTCGCCGATGATGTTGGCGTCGATCAGCCGCGTGCCGAAGCCCTTGCGTTCCGGCGGCGCGACGGGTCCGGCGCCGGTTTCCGCCCAGATCAGCTTCAGCTTGCGCTCGGCGCCCGTGCCCTGAAAGCTCCACGACACCTTCAAACCCGCGCCGTCGCCCGACATGCCGCCATATTTGAGCGCGTTGGTGGCCAGTTCATGGAAGGTGAGGCTGAAGGCCTGGGTCGCCTTCTCGTCGATCTCCGCATTCGGGCCATAGACCTCGTAATGCGATTCGCCATTGCCGAATACTTGCTCCAGTTCCTTGTTCAGCAGTTCCTTCAGGTCGGCCCGCTGCCAGCGCGAACGGGTCAGCACGTCCTGCGCCGTCGACATGGCCTGCAGCCTGGCGGAATAGGATTCCACGAACTGCTCGAGATTTTCCGAATGGTGGGCCGTCTGGCGAGCGATCGCGAGCATCCGGGCGATCGAATTCTTGATCCGGTGCTTCATCTCCTGCAGCATCAGCTCGCGTTCCTGCAGGGATTTCTCGGTCACGCGCTGAACCTCGCGCGCCGCGGCCAGCGCCTTGATCTGCCACTGCGCGGCAAGGGCCAGCGCGACCGCCAGAAGCAGCGCCACGCAGCCGACGACGAAGGGCGTGATATCGAAGGCGGCCTTTTCGAATGCCGCGCTCGGCGTCATCTTCAGCACCCACGTCCTGCCGGCAATATCGACCTCGCGGGACGAGGTCAGCGCGCTGCGCTCCAAAGCGGCATCATAGGTCGCGGATTCGAACAGCGGGATTCCGGGCGCATCCTTGTCGTAGGCGTGGATGGCCACGGGCAGCGCCGGCGAGGCGTTCATCACCGCGCGATAAAGATCGCCGGCGCGAAACGGCGCGTAGATGAAGCCGGAAAGCGGCAAATTGCCGTCCGCGTTGTTCTCGCCGCGGTCCATCTTGAACGGCAGATAGAGCAGAAAGCCGGCCTGCTTGTTGTCGGTGATTTCCTGCACCAACTCCACCGGCCCGCTGGCGCGCGGCGTATCGGTGGCAAAGGCCTTGGCCATGGCGTCGCGGCGCACGGGCTCGCTGTACATATCGTAGCCGATGGCGGCGCGGTTGCGCTCATTGTCCGGCTCGATCATCACGATCGCGGCGCGGTAATCCTGGTCGGTCTCGGGCCAGATCGGGTGATCCTCGCCATAGGCGCGGCTGATCATGTCCTCGGCGCGGCCCTCGTTTCCGGTGTAGACCATGCGGGCAAAGCCGATGCCCTGGATACCGTCATAGCGCCCTTCGGTATCGAGACCGCCGACATAGGTGCGGAAGGCGGGGCGGTCGATATTGCCGTCGGTCGCCTCGAAGAACGCCTTGGTCGCCTCCAGGAGCGACATGTGCTGGTAGAAACGGTTGACGATCCGGTCGGCGGCGTCGCCCGCCACCATCTCGAACTTGGCGCGGCGTTCGACCTCGGACGCCCGGTAGATCGAGAACGACATGCCGAGGCCGATAATGGCGACCACCAGAAACACCAGCGCGGGCAATATGCGGCTGATGGTCGAAACAGTGCCGTTGTCTGCCTTGTCGAATCGCATGTTTTCTTCACAGCCCGGCCGGCACGGGCCGGCCAATTTCACTCATACGCGCCAGAAAAGTGAAACGACTTCGGTTGTTTGCGTAAATGTGCCGAAAGAAGCACGTGACCGATGAAGCATTTGTTTCATTTTACTTCTGCGCACCGGCACCGCGTGCCTGCGTTCGTACATTCCTGTTTTTGGGAGGGTTGTCAATCTTCGTCCGAAGGATGGAACACCCCGAACGGGTGACGCGTTTATCCAACATAGAAAAGCTAAGCTGAAAGGAGCAGGCTTATGAATTGGGACCGTGTCGAAGGCAACTGGAAGCAGTTTACCGGTGAAGTGCAGGCCCGTTGGGGCAAGCTGACCAATGACGACCTCGATGTCGTTGCCGGCAACCGCGAAAAGCTCGTGGGCAAGATCCAGGAGCGTTACGGCAAGGAGCGCGACGAGGCCGAACGCGACGTCGACAACTGGATGAACAGTTCGCACTGATAAGGCGAATAACGAGTTTACGGGCGGGAGCGCTGAAGCGCTCCCGCCCTTTTGTTTGTCCGGACAAAAGACAAAAAAACGGACCGCCAACAGGCGGCCCGCTTTCGGGAGGAAACTCTGTTTTAGCGGCTGCGCGCGAAGTTCACAATGACCGCGACGGCGAAGAACAGCAGAAACAGAAAGAACAGAATCTGCGCGATACCTGCTGACGCGCCGGCGATGCCGCCGAAACCGAGTGCGGCAGCGATCAGGGCTATCACCAGGAAAACAACGGCATAGTAAAGCATGGACATTCTCCTTGTGTTTGTAGAAGGAGAACGCCCAAGCGCCATTGGAGTTCCGGCTTTAAAAGAAAAAGGGCGACCGAAGCCGCCCTCATGCTTACGGAAGTATTAAGGCTTATGCCGCCTGTTCGTGATGTTCCTGAAAGAACAGCGCCTGGCTGATCAGCGCCTTCACCATATCGGGATTGAACGGCTTGGTGACCAGGAAGGTCGGCTCCGGACGCTCGCCGGTCAAAAGCCGCTCCGGGAAGGCGGTGATGAAGATCACCGGCAGCGATTCGGCAGCCAGAATATCGTTGACCGCGTCGATGCCCGAGCTGCCATCGGCGAGCTGGATATCGGCGAGCACCATGCGCGGACGCGAGGACTTGAACAGGTCCACGGCTTCGGCGTGGGTGCGCGCGATGCCGGTGACGCGGTGGCCCAGACTTTCCACCATCTGCTCGATATCCATGGCGATCAGCGGTTCATCCTCGATGATCATGATATCGGTCGCCACCTGGCGCGCGATCTCCGAGGACGCCTCATCGATGAGGTTGGAAACGCTATCGCTCTCGACGTCCAGAATCTGGGCCGTTTCCTCATGGGAGAAATTTTCGAGTGAGATCAGCAGAAAGGCCTGGCGGGGCTTGGCCGGCAGCGCCATGAGATTGGCCGCGGCGCGCTTTTCCCAGGAAAAGGGCGATTCGATTTCTTCGATTTCGATCGTTGTGGAACTGAAAAGCTGAGAGAAGAGTTTATAGAGCGAGACTTTATCGTCGCCGTCCTCCGGAAAGAGCGAAACGTCTTCAATCAGCGTTTCGAGTACGGCGGCAACATAGGCGTCGCCCGATGTCTGGGAGCCGGTAACGGCACGTGCGTAACGCCTGAGGTAGGGAAGATGGGCGGCGATACGTGTTGAAAGCGACATGTCTGGTAGTCTCCTGCCTCGATAGGTCGTTGCGGGTATCTCTTTTAGAGCATTCCTCAAGAAGCAAGAATGCGGGAGACGAAAAAAAGTTCCCGAAGAGCGGAACATTTTATTTTGGGTCGCGTTTTCGGCTTGAATGGAATTGGTGGAATGGAACGAGGCGAAAACTGGTGAAGAACAATAGCGACCTTGAACAAGGTTCGAACATGCCCGGTACGGCCAAGAGCCCCGAAGAGGCGATCAGCAGACGCCTCAAGGCTCTTTACAATGCTGTCGAACAGGAGGAAATCCCGGATCGGTTTCTCGATCTTCTCGAGCGTCTGGACGCGGCCGAGGCCGCATCCACGCCCAGAAAAAAGGGGTAACCGCCGTGGCAACAGTCGAAGATACGAGTTTCAAGCGGGATATGCTGAAGACGGTGCCCAGCCTGCGCGCCTTCGCCGTCTCGCTCTGCGGCCATCAGGACCTCGCCGACGATCTGGTTCAGGACACGATCATGAAGGCCTGGGCCAAGCAGGACAGCTTTGCCGCGGGCACCAATATCAAGGCCTGGCTGTTCACCATCCTGCGCAACGAGTTCTACAGCCAGATGCGCAAGAGCGGTCGCGAAATCCAGGATTCCGACAATGTCTTCACCGAGCGGCTTTCCACCCATCCCGCGCAATATGGCGCGATGGACCTTCGGGACTTCCGCGAAGCGCTGAACAAGCTGCCGAGCGACCAGCGCGAGGCGATCATTCTTGTCGGCGCTTCGGGCTTTTCCTACGAAGAGGCTGCCGAAATCTGCCATTGCGCGATCGGCACGATCAAGAGCCGCATTGCCCGCGCCCGCGGCAAGCTGCAGGAGCTGCTGGACATTACCGGCGAAACCGAATTCGGCCCCGACGCCAATTCCGCAAGCGTGGTCAGCCGCGCATTCGTCTCGCGTCCGGGCTGAGACGCGACGGGCGCAAACCCGATACTGCCAAGGGCCGGTCATTGGCCGGCCCTTTCGATTTTGGTCAGCTTTGATGTTAGGGAGCCATGCCTGCAAATCAGGTCGCCCAGCCTCGCCTTACTCAGAGCGCTTCGCCGGCCAGCAGTTTCGGCAGGTCTCGCGCCGTCCGGCCGGAAGCTTCCTCGATGAAATAGCGTTTCAGCCGGGGCATGCGGTCGACGATGCCGAGGCCGAAATCGCGCGCCATGCGCAGCGGGCCGATATCGTTGGAAAACAACCGGTTCAGCACATCGGTGGTCATGCCCATGCGCACCGTGTCGAACCGCCGCCAGCGCTGATAACGCTCCAGCGTGTCGAGCGCACCGATATCGAGGCCATTGCGGTCCGCTTCCACGATGGTCTGGGCCAAGGCCGCGACATCCTTGAAGCCGAGATTGAGGCCCTGGCCCGAAATCGGGTGGATGCCGTGGGCCGCATCGCCCGCCAGCGCCAGCCGCGGCGCGATGAACGAGCGCGACAGCGTGAGACCCAGCGGAAAGGCGCGCCTGCCGCCGGCAAGCGTGAGTTTGCCGAGATGATGCCCGAAGCGACGCTCCAGTTCGGCCTCGAACACCATGTCGTCGCTTTCGACAAGGCGTTGGGCATCTTCCGTGCGCTCTGTCCAGACCAGCGAGGAACGGTTGCCGGTCAGCGGCAGGATGGCGAAGGGGCCCGCCGGCAGGAAATGCTCTTCCGCCCGGCCGTGATGCGGGCGCTCATGGGCGACGGTGGTGACAATGCCGGACTGGCCATAGTCGAATTTGACCGTCTTGATGCCGGCCATGTCGCGCAGCCTTGAGCGCACGCCGTCGCAGGCAACCACCAGCCGGGTCGCGATTTCCTCGCCGCCGGCAAGGGTGATTTTCGCGTGGCCGCCCTCGGCCGAAAAATCGGTCACGGCGGCGTCGTGGCGGATCGTGATGCCGAGTTCGTCCGCCGCTCTGCGCAACGCCCTGACCATGGCGACATTCGGGATCATGTAGGCGAAGGGATCGCCGGTCTCGCCGCCTTCGCCGAAGGTGAGGAAGACCGGCTTGACCGGCTCGCCGGTTTCCGAGTCAGTCACGATCATCTCGTTGATCGGCTGGGCGTGTTCCTTGATCTCGTCCCACAGTTCCAGTGTCTTCAGCATGTTGATCGCGGCGGCGATAATGGCCGAGGCGCGCTCGTCCTTTTCCCACACATGCGCGGGGGCCGCCTCCATCAGCTCGATTTCGAGATGGGGCGCCGCTTTCTTGACCGCGACCGCGACCGAGAGCCCCACATAGCCGCCGCCAACGATGACGATATCCTTCATATCCCGGTCCTTTCTGCGTCTCGCCATATCTCGCTCCCTCTCGGCAAAGCTGTTATAGGCCATTGCGTTACTCATGGGATATATAGGGACCGCGTTCAAATGTCACAGCCCGGCAACAACTATGGCGGCAAGGCGCTCGCTGCTCTCCTTGATCTCGAGCGGCTCGAGGAGAACCTCTATCGCGGCCAGAGCCCTGTCACCACCTGGCAGCGCGTGTTCGGCGGGCAGGTTGTCGCCCAGTCGCTGGTGGCGACCCAGAGGACGGCGCCGGAAGGCCATCTCGTCCACTCGCTCCATGGCTATTTCATGCGGCCCGGCGATACCGAGGTGCCGATCATCTTCCAGGTCGAGCGGTTGCGCGACGGACGGAGTTTTTCGACACGCAGCGTGCGCGCGATCCAGCACGGCCAGCCGATTTTCGTCATGACCGCCTCGTTTCAGGTGGAGGAGGACGGCTTTGAGCACCAGCATGCCATGCCCGACGTTCCGCCGCCTGAAGAACTGGCAGGGAGCGACATCATGAATGATGCCGAGAATGCGCAGGCTCCGGTGCGCAATTACTGGATGCGCGAGCGGCCGATAGAGATCCGTCCCGTCGATCTGGAAAATTTTCTTTGGCGCAGGAAGCCCGGCGGCGAGCAGAATATCTGGATTCGGGCCAACGGCCCGTCGCCGCACGGGCGCGACTATCAGGCCGCTTTCCTGGCCTACATGTCGGATATGACCCTGCTCGATGCCACGCTCTATCCGCATCAGAGCTCGGTCTTTTCCGATCGGGTGCAGGCGGCGAGCCTCGATCATGCGGTCTGGTTCCATCGGCCTTTCGAAACCGAAGACTGGCTGCTTTATTCGCAGGAAAGTCCTTCGGCAAACGGCGGCCGGGGCTTTGCCCATGGCCGCATCTTCAGTCGCGACGGCACGCTGGTGGCCTCGGTCGCACAGGAAGGCCTGATCCGCATCCGCGATCATGCCTGGCCGTTCTACAAGAAGGCGTAGTCCGGCAGGACAGGCGCAGAGGATGAAAATGCCCATATTGCGCGCATGCCGGACCTTCTGATCGACGGTCTGGAACGGCGCGGCTGATCCTCATTCCGGCATTTGCACAAAAAAAAGGCAATTGCCAAAAATAGCGCACGGAATCGCCGCAACTTTGCGGCGGGCATTTCGTCGCACATATCTCCCTGAAAATATCCCATTGATATCAACAGCTTGTGACGCCAGTTCGAAACTGGCACGGTCTTTGTATGTCTGCGATAGGCCGCTGACGAATTTCTGTTCGAGGGCGGTAAGGAGAACCGGCTTTTCGAAGCTGCGGGTAACAAAGGATGGGAAACCAGATGAAAATTGTGATGGCCATCATAAAGCCGTTCAAGCTGGATGAGGTGCGTGAGGCCCTCACCGCCGTCGGCATTCAGGGCCTGACCGTGACCGAGGTGAAAGGTTACGGCCGGCAGAAGGGGCACACCGAGATCTATCGCGGCACCGAATATGCCGTCAGCTTTCTTCCCAAGCTGAAGATCGAAGTCGCGGTCGCCGCCGATGTGGTCGAAAAGGCTGTCGAGGCGATCGCCTCCTCCGCCAAGACCGGACAGATCGGCGACGGCAAGATCTTTGTCTATTCCATCGAACAGGCCGTGCGCATCCGCACCGGCGAAACCGATTCCGAAGCGCTGTAAATCAGCAGGGGGTAATCAGTCTATGTCTTCCAAACTCAAATATATCGCGGGTTTTGCTGCCCTTGCCGCAGCAACCGCCGCCTTTCCTGCCTTCGCTCAGGAAGAGGCCGCAGAGGCCGTGGTTGAAGTGGCCTCGGGCGCGCCCGCCGCTGATACGGTCGTGATCTTCAACACCATGCTGTTCCTCATCGGCGGCTTCCTGGTCATGTGGATGGCCGCCGGCTTCGCCATGCTGGAAATGGGCCTGGTGCGCAAGAAGAACGCCTCGATGCAGGGCCTGAAGAACATCGCCCTTTATGCGGTCGGCGGCATCATGTTCTGGTTCACCGGTTACAACCTGATGTACACCGGCGTTGACGGCGGCTTCATGGGCTCCTTCGGCCCCTACGTCTTCCCGGGACCCGGCATGGATGACGGCGCGGCCGGTTATTCCGTCGCCTCCGACTGGTTCTTCCAGATGGTGTTCTGCGCAACCACCGCGTCGATCGTGTCCGGTACGGTTGCCGAGCGCATCAAGTTTTGGCCGTTCATCATCTTCACCGTCATCCTGACCGGTATTCTCTACCCGATCACCGGTTCCTGGCAGTGGGGCGGCGGCTGGCTTTCCGAAATGGGCTTCTCCGACTTCGCCGGTTCGACTCTGGTTCACTCGGTCGGCGGTTGGGCCGCGCTTGCCGGCGCGCTGGTTCTTGGCGCGCGCACGGGCAAATACGGCGCTGACGGTTCGGTCCATCCGATGCCGGGCTCCAACATCCCGCTCGCCGTTCTCGGCACCTTCATCCTGTGGCTCGGCTGGTTCGGCTTCAACGGCGCTTCGCAGCTTGCCATCGGCTCGATTGCGGATGCCGGCGATGTCTCCAAGATCTTCGTCAACACCAACCTGGCCGCTGCTGCGGGTGCGGTTGTCACGATGATCCTGCTGCAGATCGTCTACAAGAAGGTCGACGTCACCATGGTCCTGAACGGCGCGCTCGCCGGTCTGGTCTCGATCACGGCCGAACCGTTGACCCCGTCCGTTCCGGCGGCCCTGTTCATCGGCGGCATCGGCGGCGTGATCGTCATCGTCGTCGTGCCGCTGCTCGACAAGCTGAAGATCGACGACGTCGTCGGCGCCATCCCGGTCCACCTTGTTGCCGGTATCTGGGGCACGTTCATCGTACCGCTGACCAATGACGGCACCTCCTTCGGCACCCAGATCATCGGTATCGTCGCCATCGGCGCCTTCACCTTCATCGTGTCGTTCGTCATCTGGTTCATCCTCAAGGCCGTCATGGGTATCCGTGTCTCGCCTGAGGAAGAAGAAATGGGTCTTGACAAGTCCGAGATCGGTGTCGAAGCCTATCCGGAATTCATGTAAGCCCGACCGGGGCCGTCATGCGGCGGCCCCGGGCGATTCCAGAATGCATCGCAGAACCCGCCGGCCAGTCCGGCGGGCTCTTTTGTTTCGCGGCGAGGCGAAAGCCGCAGATATCCACGAAGCGGCCGGAAACATGAAGATCGGGAGAGGCGCTGCTTCAAGGGTGCGCCCCGAGCCAAAACCGAATCCGCTGTTTCCTGCCGCGTGGCGGATAGCCTCTATGCGAGGCGTGAAAGCTTGCAGTGAAAAGAACGAACACTTCGGAAACGAGCCTGCCCTACTCGGTATTGACCACACGCATACGTGCAATTTAATGTATGTTTATCGCTGAAGGTGTTGTGGTTCCACGCGGGCTCAACCCCGATTGGATGGTTTTTCGACCGGATGGTCGGCCCGAGCGGGAACTTTCCGGACCGCGGCTTCGTTCAGTATGAATGTGCACGCTGTTATCGATAATCAAATCTTCTTGTTGTCGTGGATGTGTGATTGTTTTTATGGCGTGTGCCAGGTAGGTGAAGTACCAAAAAAAGTCCAGGGGACAGGCAGGGACTGGTTCTGCCGAGATGGAAACACCGCAAGATTTGGACTGAATGTGAAAAATCTCAGACTCTTCAAATGTTCCTGTCATCACCCTCTGCGGTTTGGAACGAAAAACTGTTCGTATTGCTTCCGGCCCACGCCGTTTTACAATCGCATTCCGTTTTGGGCGGCTTTGCTGCTCGTCATCGCGGTGGTGTCACTGCAGTTTTTCGGTTTCGGCTTTGACGAAACGCTGAGCGCAGCCGAATCGGACTCTCCCGCGAGCCAGAGTATGGCTGGAGGCCTCTGATTCCGCATTCGCCGGCGCGCAAGGCGCCTTGTCACGGTTCCAGTTCGCTGTCCCAGTAGAGATAGTCCAGCCAGCTTTCATGCAGGTAGTTCGGGGGGAACTGCCGGCCATTGTTGTGTAGGTCCTGCACCGTCGGCTGGAAGGGTTTCTGGAAGGGGATCATGCCGGCCTGTTTCGGCAGGCGCGAGCCCTTTTTCAGATTGCATGGCGAGCAGGCCGCGACCACGTTTTCCCACGTGGTCTCGCCGCCGCGACAGCGCGGGATCACGTGGTCGAAGGTCAGTTCCTCGCGGCTGCCGCAATACTGGCACTGGAAGCGGTCGCGCAGAAACACGTTGAAGCGGGTGAAGGCCGGGTGGCGCGAGGGCTTGATATAGGTCTTCAGGCAGACGACGCTCGGCAGCCGCATGGAGAAGCTGGGCGAGGACACGGCCTGATCATACTCGGCGATGATGTTGACACGGTCGAGGAACACGGCCTTGATCGCGTCCTGCCAGGACCAGAGCGACAAGGGATAATAACTCAGCGGCCTGTAGTCGGCATTCAGAACGAGCGCCGGCAAGGCCTGAGGCGAGACTGCAATCGTCAAGTTGCTCTCCTGATCGATTCGGCATCTGTCTCCTGTATATTAGGCTCGTTGTTACAGTATTGTGAAGCCTGATTAATCGCCTCATCCGTTTCGACTGCCAAATACCACAAAAGCCTTATCCCACCGGGAGGACGTCTCTTTTTGTCATCTGCGCGTAATGCGCCCAGAGAATCCGGGCGGCCACGGAACGGTAGGGCTGCCAGTCTCGCGCAAGCGTCCTGAACGTCGCGGCATCGGGCCGTTCACTGAGCCCGAACGCGTCCGCCGCGGCGATGCGCAGGGCCAGATCGCCGGCCGGAAATATGTCGATATGGCCGGCGCAGAACATCAGATAGACTTCCGCCGTCCAGACGCCGATGCCGCGATAGGCCGTCAGCAGCGCCATCGCCTCGTGGGCCGGCAGGGCGTCAATGGCGGCGAGATCGAGCGTGCCGCCGGCAATCGCCCGTGCGATGCCGTCGAGCGTCGCCTGCTTGGCGCGTGTCAGGCCGATGCCGGCATGGGCCTCGGGCGAAAGCGCTAGATAGGTCTCGGCCGTCAGCGGGTCGCAGGCGGCGCGAAGCCGGGCGAAGATCGCGGCGGCCGCCTGTTTGGAAATCATCTGGCCGGCCACCACTTCCGCAAGCCCGGCAAAGCCGGTAGGCAGCAGGCGAAGCGGAATTTCGGGGCAGGTTGCGGCAAGGTCGGCAAGCAGAGGCGCGTTTTCGCAAAGAGCCGCGCGCGCCTTGTCAAGATCGTCGCCATTGCGCAGCCGCTCCATCCGCCTTACCCCTTTTGTTGAAAAACCGGATAGTTCATCGCATGAAACCAGATCAGGATCGACCCGTTTTCCGCTTTGCGCCGAGCCCGAACGGCTACCTGCATCTCGGCCACGCCCTGTCTGCCTTTGAAAATCAGCGGAGGGCAGAGGCTGCGGGCGGCAGGCTCCTGCTCAGGATCGAGGATATCGATCAGACCCGGGCGACGCCGGAACTCGAGGCGGCGCTGATTGAGGATCTCGACTGGCTCGGCATCGCCTTCGAGCCCCCGGTCTTCCGCCAGTCGGAGCATTTCGCCGATTATCAGGCCATGCTCGACCGGCTGATTGTCGCGGGCCTTGCCTATCCGGCGTTCATGACCCGTGGCGAGGTGCGCCGGCAGGTCGAGGCCTTTGAGGCGGACGGCAGCGACTGGCCGCGCGATCCCGACGGCGCGCCGCTCTATCCGGCCGCCGACCGGCTGCGGGGCGAGGAGGAGCGCCAGGCGCTGCTTGCCTCGGGCAGGCGCCATGCCTGGCGGCTGGACATGGAAGCGGCGGTCGCGCGCATCGGCAAGCCGCTCTGCTGGCGCGAGGAAAGGGATGGCGGGATTGTCGATATCCCGGCCGATCCCGCAGTCTGGGGCGATGTTGTGCTGTCGCGCTCGGATGCGCCGTCGAGCTATCATCTTTCGGTGGTCACCGATGATGCAGCCCAGGGCATTACCCATGTGGTGCGCGGCCTCGATCTCTATCACGCCACTGCGATCCACCGCCTTTTGCAGGAGCTGCTGGGGCTTCCCGCGCCGGTCTATCATCACCACCGGCTGATTCTGGGCCCCGACGGACGCAAGCTTTCCAAATCGAACGGCGATACGGCGCTCAGGCAGTTGCGCGCCGAAGGGCGGTCAGTGGCTGATATCCGTATCCTTTGCGGGATCTGAATGCTTGGCCCGGCGCGAGCGGTGCCGGCTCCATGGCGCATGCTTGATCACCTTGTATTTCAAAAGTGCCGCGTTCACCTCCGCGCCTAAAAGCAGGATCACGCCGATCGAATAGAGAAACACCAGCAGGATCATCGGCGTCGCAAGACCGGCATAGGTGGCGCTGTATTGCGCGAAGGTGCCGAGATAATAGGCGAAGCCGGAGGCGAAGATCGCCCAGAACACCAACGTTAGAATGATACCGGGAAGCACGTCGACCAGCCGGCGACGGCCGGCCGCCAGAAACAGGTGGGCGATTACAAGACCGAACATCAGCAGCAGGAAGGTGCCGACGAGGCGGGCATTGGCGAGCGTCGTCAACCCGTTCTCCAGCCACGGAAACCAGCGCTCGGCAAAGTGCAGCGCGATCGGCACCACCACGAACATGATGCTGAGGAAGGCGAAGATGATCGAGGCCAGAAGCACGAAGCCGAGGCTCTTGATGCGAAGCCACCACCATGTCCGGGTCTCTTCCACGCGGTAGGCGCGGTTCAGCGAAAGCCTGACAGCCTCCACGCCATTGGAGGCGAAATAGGCGGCGGCCAGCACCGAGACGGTCAGCAGTCCGCCGCGCGGCACGGTCAGCACCTGGCGGATCTGGTTGGAAACCGGTTCGGCGATCTCCTTGGGCCATGCGCCGACGATCGTGTTGATCGCGATGTCGGCGAACTGGTCGGCGCCGAGAAAGCCCGCGAGCGTGGTGCCGAAGATCAGGAAGGGGAACAATGCAAGCAATGTGGAAAGCGCCACATGGCTTGCCATGGCCCAGCCGTCGTCCTCGCTGAAGTGGTAGAGCGCATCATAGGCCACCTTGAAGGTCGTGCGGATCGGCTTTCTCATTCTTGCTCCAAAGGCGTTTCGCGGTCGGCTTGCGATCCTTATATAGGAAAGACAACGCGTTCGTGTACCGGAGTATCTCATTGGCCGAGCAATCCACGATAATCGTCACCGGCTGTTCCAGCGGTATCGGGGCCTGGTGCGCCCGCGCGCTGGCGAAGGATGGTTGGCGGGTATTCGCCACGGCGCGCAGGCCGGAGGATATCGCCGCGCTTGAAGTCGATGGCCTTGAGGCGTTCTATCTCGATTACACGGATCAGGCGTCGATCACCGCCCTTGTGGAGGCTGTGGCGGAGCGAACCGGCGGGCGCATCGATGCGCTGTTCAACAATGGCGCCTATGGCCAGCCGGGGGCGGTAGAGGATATCTCGACAGATGTGCTGCGCGCCCAGTTCGAGGCCAATTTCTTTGGCTGGCACGAGCTGACGCGGCAGATCCTGCCATTCATGCGGGCGCAGGGTCATGGCCGCATCGTGCAGTGCTCCTCCATTCTCGGACTGTTGCCCTATCGCTATCGCGGCCCCTATTCGGCCTCGAAATATGCGCTGGAGGCGATGTCGCTGACCTTGCGCATGGAGCTGGAGGGCACCGGCATTTTCGTGAGCCTGATCGAGCCCGGGCCGATCGCCTCGCGCTTCACCGCCAATGCGCTGAAGCATATCCACGAGAATATCGACCTTGAGGGCTCCCATCACGCGGCGGAGTACAAGAAACAGCTTGCCCGCCTGAATGGAACCGGGCCCGAGAACAAGAGCAGGCTGGAACCAGACGCCGTCCACGCCGTTCTGCTTAAAGCGCTGACGGCCAAAAGGCCGCGTCCGCATTATCCCGTCACGACGCCGGCGAAGCAGGGCATGATCCTGAAGCGCATCATGCCCGCCGACTGGTTCTACCGGCTGATGGGACGGTTGAGCTGAGGCAGGACGATATGGGAAGGATCACCGTAGAACAGGGCGATATCACGGCTTACGACGTCGATGCGATCGTCAACGCCGCCAATTCTTCGCTGCTCGGCGGCGGCGGGGTGGATGGCACCATCCACCGCGCGGCGGGGCCAGGGCTCTTGGATGAATGCCGGACGCTCGGCGGGTGCGCAACGGGCGAAGCCAAGATCACCGGAGGTTACGATCTGAGGGCCCGTTACGTGATCCACACGGTCGGCCCCGTCTGGCATGGAGGCGGCAATGGCGAGGCCGAAAAGCTGCGGCTCTGTTACCGGAATTCGCTGGAGCTGGCCGCGGCGCATAATTGTCGCACGATCGCCTTTCCGGCGATTTCCACCGGCGTTTACGGCTTTCCGGCTGACCGCGCCGCGCGCATTGCCGTCGAGACGGTTTCGAACGGGCTTCAAGACCTGCCGGAAATCGCGATGGTCTTTCTGGTTGCCTTCAGTCCCGATGTCGCGCGCCTGCTCAGCGATGCGTTCGAGGCGCGCTGAGCCAGCCCTTGCAAGCGCGGCTGTTTTGTCGTCTGATGGCGCCGATTTCCGAAGCATTCCGCTGTCAGCATCGGAATGCGGCAAGACAAAGAGATGGAGCGGGTGAGCGCCTTGATGTGAGGCGGCCACGCTCCGGGAGAGAAAATGTCCACGGTATTCGTTTTCGCCACTGTCATCGTGATGCTGCTGGTGGTGTTCTTTCTGGCGCGCGGGCTCATCAACATGATGCTCGGCGGCAGTCCCCAGCATTCCAACAAGATGATGCAGGCCCGCGTCGCGTTCCAGGCGCTTGCCATCATCCTGATCATGATCACGCTCTGGTTGATGCAATCCGGTCATTGATTTCGCCGGCAGGCTGAAAATACGTTGTATGGTCTTGCCTTTTGCAACCGGCTTCGCTCAATAGCGACGGACTGAAAGAACTGCGACACAATCATGGTCAAACTCAACAAGATCTATACCCGCACCGGCGATGACGGCACCACCGGACTTGCGAGCGGACCGCGCCGCAAGAAGGCGGATGTCCGGATGGCGGCGATCGGCGATGTCGACGAGACCAACGCCGCGATCGGCCTTGCGCGGTTGCAGGAGGCCGGCGATTATGACGCGGCGCTTGCCCGCATCCAGAACGATCTGTTCGATCTCGGCGCCGATCTGGCAACGCCGGAGACAGGCGAGGCGATTTCCTACGAGCCGCTCAGGATTGTTGCCGGTCAGGTAGCGTGGCTGGAAGCCGAAATCGACCGGCTGAATGACGCGCTTTCGCCACTGACCTCGTTCATTCTGCCGGGCGGCAGCGCGCTGGCCGCGCATCTGCACATGGCGCGCACGGTTTGCCGGCGCGCGGAACGGGCGATGACGCGGCTTGCGGAGACGGAAGCCGTATCACAGCCGGCACTGCAATATATCAATCGCCTCTCCGACCTGCTGTTCGTCGCGGCCCGTCACGCCAATGGTCAGGGAGAACGCGACGTGTTGTGGGTGCCTGGAAAGAACCGCTGATTTTTTGCGAATGAGGTCAAATTGCGGCGAAGTTTTTTTGCGAAAGGCGGGAAAACAAACTATCCATGTCGCCGATTGGCAAGCGATCATGCCATGAATGGCAGCATGGTCCCTTGCATGAAGCCGGCGGCGGTTCCGGTGAAAGATTTTGCGCGTTCGGCCGGCAACGGCCGTGAGTTTGGAGGTTGAACATGAAAATTCTGGTCCCGGTCAAGCGGGTTGTCGATTACAACGTCAAGATCCGCGTCAAGCCGGATGGCACCGGCGTCGAACTCGCCAATGTCAAGATGTCGATGAACCCGTTCGATGAAATCGCGGTGGAAGAGGCGCTCAGGCTGAAGGAAGCCGGCAAGGCGGAAGAAGTCGTCGCCGTCTCGATCGGCCCCGCCAAGGCGGAAGAGACGCTGCGCACCGCGCTTGCCATGGGCGCCGACCGCGCGATCCTGATCGCCACCGACGAGACCGTCGAGCCGCTGGCAGTCGCCAAGCTGCTGACGAAGGTGGCCGAGGAAGAAGCGCCGCAGCTCATCATCCTCGGCAAGCAGGCGATCGATGACGACAGCAACCAGACCGGGCAGATGCTGGCGGCGCTGCTCGGCTGGAGCCAGGCGACCTTTGCCTCCAAGCTGGAACTCGGCGATGGCGATGCGAAGGTCACCCGCGAAATCGATGGCGGCTTGCAGACGATCTCGATCAAGCTGCCGGCGATCGTGACCACGGATTTGCGCCTCAACGAGCCGCGCTATGCCTCGCTGCCGAACATCATGAAGGCCAAGAAGAAGCCGCTCGACAAGAAGACGCCCGCCGATTACGGCGTCGATTGCGCCCGCCGGCTGGAAGTACTGAAGACCGAGGAGCCGGCCGCGCGCAAGGCCGGGATCAAGGTCGCCTCCGCCGCCGAACTGGTGGACAAGCTGAAAAACGAAGCCGGCGTATTGTAAGGGGAGCCCAGAACATGACCATACTTCTTCTCGCCGAACATGACGGCAACGCCGTTTCCGAACAGACCGCGAAAGCCGCCACCGCCGCTGCCGCGATCGGCGGCGACATTCACGTGCTGGTGGCGGGCAAGGGTTGCGCGGCCGCCGCTGAAGATGCGGCGAAGATCGCCGGCGTCTCCAAGGTGCTTATCGCCGAAAGCGACGCGTTGGCCGAGGCTCTCGCCGAGCCGCTTGCGGCCACGATCCTCGACCTTGCCGGCGGCTATGACGTGATCATCGCGGCGGCGACCGCGATCGGCAAGAATGTGATGCCGCGCGTGGCGGCGCTTCTCGACGTGATGCAGGTGTCCGAAATCATCGAGGTCATCGCGCCCGACACGTTCAAGCGCCCGACCTATGCCGGCAACGCCATCGAGACGGTGAAATCGCACGACGCCAAGAAGGTGATCACCGTGCGCACGGCAAGCTTCTCCGCCGCCGAAATGACCGGCTCCGCGCCGGTCGAGACGGTCTCCGCCGCCGCCGATCCGGGCCTGTCGAGCTTCGTCGAAAACGCGATCTCGGCCTCCGAACGGCCGGAGCTGACGTCCGCGAAGATCATCATTTCCGGCGGCCGCGCGCTTGGCTCCTCGGAGAAATTCCAGGAGGTCATCCTGCCGGTGGCCGACAAGCTGGGTGCGGCCGTCGGCGCTTCGCGCGCCGCCGTCGATGCCGGCTTTGCGCCGAACGACTGGCAGGTCGGCCAGACCGGCAAGGTGGTCGCCCCCGATCTCTACATCGCCTGCGGCATTTCCGGCGCGATCCAGCACCTGGCCGGGATGAAGGACAGCAAGGTGATCGTTGCGATCAACAAGGACGAGGAAGCCCCGATCTTCCAGGTTGCCGATTACGGCATTGTCGGCGATCTGTTCACGGTTCTGCCGGAGCTTGAAAAGGCGCTCTGAGGCGCGATCTTGCGATTGATCCCCGGCCCGCCGGCCGGGGATTTCGACGGGGTCCGCCCGTTGTCAAAGCGCGGAGGAAATCATGCCCCAGACCAGCCTGACCATCGAGACAAGCGGCCAGGGTCTCTACGAATTCACCGAGGACGCCGAACGCTTTGTGCGCAACGAGGCGATGAACGAGGCTCTGCTGACGGTGTTCGTGCGGCATACCTCGTGCTCGCTGCTGATCCAGGAAAATGCCGATCCCGATGTCAAGCGCGACCTGAAGGCCTATTTCTCGCGGATCGCGCCGCCCGCCGATGATCCGTCGATGAACTATCTCGTCCACCGACTTGAAGGCCCGGACGATATGCCGGCCCATATCAAATCCGCGCTGACGCAGGTTTCGGTTTCCATCCCGGTGTTTGACGGGCGGCTGGCGCTTGGCACGTGGCAGGGCATCTACCTGTTCGAACACCGCGACCGCCCGCACCGCCGCGAGCTTGTGCTGCATCTTTCTCCGTAACCGAAAAGCCGGCCCGCATGTCTCGGAACGGCTCTAGCCGCCGACGAGGTCGCCGCCATTCGGATGCAGCACCTGGCCGGTGATGTAGGATGAATCCTGGCAGGCAAGGAACAAGAGGCTCGGCGCCACCTCGTTCGGCTGGCCGGGGCGACCGAGCGGCGAATCCTTGCCGAACTCCGCAACCTTGTCCTTTGGAAAGGAAGCGGGAATGAGCGGCGTCCAGATCGGGCCGGGGGCGACGCCGTTGACGCGGATGTTTTCGGAGGCGAGATTGCCCGACAGCGCCCGGATCAGCGCCAGCAGGGCGCCCTTGGTCGAGGAATAGTCGAGCAGCAGCGGCTGGCCCCGGAACGCCGTGACCGATGTCACGATGATGATCGATGCACCGGATTTCAGGTGCGGGCGGGCATATTTCAGCAGGTGGAAGGCGCCAAAGATATTGGTCCTGAATGTGCGCTCGAGCTGCTCCTCCGGAATATCGGCGATATCTTCCTGCACGTGCTGCTCGGCGGCATTGTTGACGACGACATCGAGCTTCCCGAAACGCTCGATCGTCTTGTCGACGAGCTTTTCCGACGTCGCGACGTCCCCGATGTCGCCGGCGAACAGAAACGCCTCGCCGCCTTCCTCCTCAACGGCTTTCAGCGTCTTTTCGGCGTCGTCCGCCTCGTGCTCGTCCTTGTAGTGGATCGCGAGCCTGGCGCCCTCGCGGGCGTAGAGAACCGCGGTCGCCCGCCCGATGCCGGAATCGCCGCCGGTTATGATGGCGACCTTGTCCTTCAGCCGGCCCGAACCGGGGTAACGGGGCATGTAGTCGGGCTGCGGATGCATCTCCGCTTCCGAACCGGGCTGGTGATCCTGAACTTGCGCCACGGGGGCTTTCGTGTCGGCCATGTGCCTGTCCTTTACCTGAGCTTGTACGACGCGGTTGCCGCGCCTGTCTGTCTGCTAAAGCGATAAGGCCGCCGTCTTGTTCCAGCCCCGCGTGGATATGAAGACCTGTTGGAGTTTTCATAAACGGCGTGCACCGCTCCGTTTTCCCGGCATTTCTTCGCGAAGTGTGTTAGCTTAAGCTTATATGCCTGATGAGGGAGGAGGTCCGGGAGGGGGCCTCTGCGACAGCGCCACTTTTTCAAAGCAGAAGATTGGAGTTCAAATGAGATATGCCTTTGCTGCAATCGCACTTCTGGCGGCAACACCCGCGGCCGCCAGCGATCCGATAATTGATGAGGCCGTCGAGTTTACAGGTCAGATCTTCCAGCTCGATACCGGCGTACCTGGCCTCGTCATCGCGGCGGTTCGCGGCGGGGAGAGCGCCGTCTTCGGCTTCGGGGAGATCGCCAAGGGCAGCGGGCGGGAGCCGGATGGCGACACCAGGATCGGCGTCGGGTCGGTGACCAAGACCTTTACCGGCCTTTCCCTAGCAACGCTTGCCGCGGATGGCGCCGTCTCGCTCACCGATCCCGTCGGTCCGCATGCGCGTGTGGTCGATGCGCTGCCCGAGACGGACGGCCGGAAAATCCGGCTGATCGACCTCGCCACCCATTCGAGCGGCTTGCCGCGCGAGCTTGCAGACGTCGATGGCGTCGAGAAATACAGCGATGAATCCTTCGCCGCCAATCTTTCCGAAAATCCCCTCCTGTTCGCGCCGGGCAGCGGCATGGCCTATTCCAATGTCGGCTTCGACGTGCTGGCGATGGCGCTAGCCGACATTGGCGGGCAGGACTATGCGGCTCTGCTCAAGTCCCGGGTCCTCGACCGGATCGGTCTGACGTCGACAGGTTACGACCGGCCCACGGGCGAAAACGCCATGACCGGCTATGACTGGAACGGAAATGAAATCGATCCCGGCGAACCGATTGTGAACCGCGAGGGGGCATCGGGCCTTTACACCACGGCCAATGACATGGTGCGCTATCTGCAATGGAATCTCGACCGTTTCGGAAAGGACGACGCCGAAGTCCGCGCCATCAGTCATGCGGCATGGCTGATGCGCGACGGCCTCAACCCGGTTATCGGCCTGGATGAATCAGGCCATATGAACGCCATGGGGCTCGGCTGGGTGATCATGATGCCCGAGGGCGACCGTCCGCTGATCATCCAGAAGGCCGGCGGCACCAATGGCGTCTTCAGCTATTTGGCGTTTGCGCCGTCGCGCGATATTGGCGTGTTCATTGCCATCAATCAGTTCAATTTTTCCGCGGGCATGGAAATGGCGGGCATGGTCAATGACCTTATCGCCACGCTCGCCCCACGTTAAACCCAGCCTAGGGGAGGCGGCCTTTGCTGCCTTCCCGTCCTTTCTTGCTCCCTCAGGATAAAGTCTCGCGCGTCTCGCTTTCCACCGGAAACAGATGCGCCTTTTCCGGATCGAAGACGAGCGTGATCTCGCTTCCGGTCGCAAGGGGGCGATCTTCCGCAAGTGCTGCGACGATGCGGCCGCCGCGGGTGAGCTCGACATTGATCACGGTTTCGGTGCCGAGCCGTTCCACCAGCGTGACCTTGCCGTGCAGCCCGCCGGCCGTGCCGCTTTCCACGACATCGAGATATTGCGGGCGCAGACCCAGCCGGGCCGTGGTCCTGCCTGCGAAGTCGAAACGGGTCTTCGGGATGGTGACTGGGTCGAGCGCCTCCGACCTGACGGGTATGCCCTCGCCGTCCGTTTCGACGATATCGACATCCATGAAATTCATCGAGGGCGAGCCGATGAAGCCGGCGACGAACAGGTTGGCGGGCTCGTGATAAAGCTCCATCGGCGTGCCGACCTGCTGCACCACGCCATCCTTCAGCACCACGATCCGGTCGGCAAGCGTCATCGCCTCGACCTGGTCGTGGGTCACGTAAATCATCGTTGCGTCGAGCTGGTTGTGCAACTTGCCGATCTCCATGCGCATGTCCATCCGAAGTGCCGCATCGAGGTTGGAGAGCGGCTCATCGAAGAGAAAGACGGATGGATTGCGCACGATGGCGCGGCCGATCGCGACCCGCTGGCGCTGTCCGCCGGAAAGCTGCGAGGGGCGGCGGTCGAGAAGATGCTCCATCTGCAGGATGCGGGCGGCCCGTTGCACAGCCTCTTCCTTCTCCTTCTTCGGCACGCCCGCAATCGTCAGCCCGAAGGCGACGTTTTCGCGCACAGACATATGCGGGAAGATCGCATAGGTCTGGAACACCATGGCGATGCCGCGCTCCTTGGGCTGCAGGTCGTTGACCTTCCTGCCGCCGATCTCCAGCGTGCCGTCGGTGATGTCCTCAAGCCCGGCGATCATCCTGAGAAGCGTGGACTTGCCGCAGCCCGAGGGCCCGACGAAGACGACGAATTCGCCATCTTTTATGTCGAGATCGACTCCCTTGATGACCTCGACCTTGCCATAGGATTTGCGGACCGATTTGAGTGACAGGTCTGCCATTGTTTTCCTCCCTCAGCCCTTCACGCCTGTTGACGCGATCGATGCGATGAATGCGCGCTGCAGCACCAGATAGAAGGCCAGAACCGGCAAGGTGATCAGCGACAGATAGGCCATGACCTCGCCCCACGGCACGTTGAGCTGGAAGAAATAGCCGAGCCCGACCATGATCGGCCGGTGGGCCTCGTCCTGCACCACGATCAGCGGCCAGAGATATTGTTCATTGTACATTTTCAGCGCCTTCAAAATGGCGGCGGTGGCGATCACCGGGCCGGAAAGCGGCATCACCACCCGGCGGTAGATCTGCCACCAACTCGCGCCTTCCGCGCGCGCGGCCTCGATCAGCTCGCGCGGCAGATCCTTGAAATATTGCACGAACAGGAAGATCGTCAGCGCATCGGCGATCCACGGAATGATCTGCACCCGATAGGTGTTGAGCCAGCCCCAGGAAAACCCGTCAAGGCCGATCCAGGGCAGGCGCGAGACGAACAAGAGCAGCGGGATCGCGATCGTCTCGAACGGGATGATCAGCGTGGCGAGCACGATCGACAGCACCACCGCATTGCCGCGCCACCGGACGAAGGTGAACGAGAACGCGCCGAGCGAGCAGAGGAACAGCGAGGCCAGCACGGTGATCGTGGTGATCATCACCGAATTGAACACGAACAGGCCGATCGGCGCGCGGCGGAACGCGCCGGCGTAGTTTTCGAGGCTGATATCGCCGACCGGCAGGAAGGCGCGCAGCGAGGACGTGTCGTTCAGGAGCTGCTGGTCGGGCTTCAGCGACGACATCACCATGAACAGCAGCGGCAGCAGGAACACCAGCGCCACCAGCACAAGAACGAGATAGCGGACGGCGAGCCTCAGGCCGTGATTGTCATGCTTGACGTTGGCCATGGCTCAATTCCTCTCCCGCGTGAAATAGCGCTGCGCCAGCGAGATCGCGAGCACCAGCACGAACAGCACGACCGAGATGGTGGAACCGCCGGAAATATCCTGCCGGCCATAGCCGCGCTCGACCGCCTGGAACACCAGCGTCTGGGTGCTGTCGAGCGGCCCGCCCTTGGTCATCACGTCGATCTGGGCGAAGACGGCGAAGGCCTGCATGGTGATCACCACCAGCACCAGAACGGCGGTGTTGCGGAGCCCCGGCCAGGTGACGTAGCGGAAGGTCTGCCATTTCGACGAGCCTTCGATGGCCGCCGCCTCGTAGAGCGTCGGCGGTATCGTCTGCAGCCCCGCAAGCCAGATCACCATGTGGAAGCCGACCGCCTGCCAGATCGACATGGCGATGATCGAACCGAGCGCCGTGTGGGTGTTGCCGAGCCAGTCCACCGGCTGGAACAGGCCGAAGGTCAGGCCGGATAGCAGCGCGTTCAAAAGCCCGTCATTGCCGTCATAGATAAACCGCCAGAGCAGCGACACGACCACGATCGATACCACGACCGGCATGAAGAACACGGCCCGGAACACATTCACGCCGCGTATGCGCTGGTTGATCAGAAGCGCGAGCCCCAGCGCCAGTCCCGCCTGCACGGGTGCCGTGACCGCAACGAAGATCAGCGTGTTGACCAGCGCCCGCATGAACACGACATCGCGCGCCACCACCACATAGGCGGTGTTGCCGGCATGGACGCGGAACCATTCGCGCATGCCGAAATACTGCGGGTAGTCGTCGGATCGGGTGAGGGAGCGTACGCGCGGATATTCGAGATTGCCGTCTTCATCGCGCGCCAGACTGCCATCATCGGCGGTTTCCGGTTCCAACTTGATGACATTGAGGCCCAGCAGGTCGCGATAATTCTCCGCGCCGACATAGCGCGTCGGGTTGGGCGAGATCAGCCGCTGATCGGTGAGCGAGAAGGCGATCGCCAGAAAGAACGGAAGGATGATGAACAGGCCGATCAGCAGGATCGACGGCGCCGCAAACGCCCACCCCGCCCCGTTATTCTCCGTCAGTCTCCGGCTCATGTGTCTGTCCTGTCTATCGCCTCGGGCGAGCTTGATTGCCCCACGTCGTTCGCTCATCTGGTGCGACAAACGCCTGCTCTTCACTCCGCGTCACCCTCGGGTCAAGCCCGAGGATGACCCGGCGAGGAGGAGGGGCATCGCACAGCCGCCGCTCCGTAAATTCACCAAAATCCTCTCGTCCCGCGGAAGGGGGAGATTGGCGCGCAAGCCGCCTTCCCATCACGCAAAAGGGCCAGCCGAAGCCAGCCCCTTCCCCTTAACCGCCATGGCCGTAGCCTTGGTTGCGGTCGATGTCGGTGTCGATCTCGTCGACAGCGCCGTCGAGCGTATCGGCGACATCCGCGCCATTGGCGATATCGGCGATCGCCTTCTGGAACACGCTGGTTTCAACCACATAGCCGGGCGTGACCGGCCGCAGTGTTCCCTGCGCATCCGAAAGCCCGTAGAACACGGCAAGCGGCGCGCCTTCCTTATAGAAGTCAGACATGTCGGCGGCAGCCTGCGTGGCAGGCACGAGACCGATGCCGTTGGAGAAATCCGCCAGATACTGGTCCTGAATCGCGAATTCGATGAAGGCAGCGGCCCCCTCCGGATGCTCGGAGGATTCCGAAATGCCGAGCTGCCAGCTCGCCGCGCCGATCTTCGGACCCTCGCCGAAATCGGGCGCGGGCAGGAACACAACGTCATCGAAGGCATCAAGCTTGGCGCGCGCCGTCCAGTTGCCGTTCCAGTCGATGGCGTAATCGCCGTTGATGAAGCCGTTCTGGTGGTCTGCCGGGTCCTGGCTCGGCCCGGGCGCAAGACCGCGTTCGAACAGCGACTGCCACCATTCGCCGAACGCAATCGCCGCCTCGCCGTTCAGCACGCCCTCGGCGCTCTGGTAGTCGGAGCGGTCGACAAGGTCGCCGCCGAAGGATTGCAGGAAGGGCAGGAAGGCATAGGTGTACCACTCGCCGGCATCCGCCATGCCGAGATTCAGCGGATATTCGAAATCGCCGCTCTCCTTCAGCTTGACCAGAATGTTGTCGAATTCCTCGGCCGTCCAAGGCTCTTCCAGCGTCGGCTTGCGGATGTCGTATTTGTCGAGATAGGACTGCCGGGTCATCATTGCGAGCGCTGCGTCCCACAGGCCCACGGAGTAGATCTTTCCGTCCCATTCGCCGATCGCGCCGGGCAGGAAGCCTTCGAGCTTCGATTCATCAATCGGCAGCGGCTGCATATAGCCGGACCATGCCCAGTTCGGCATGATCGGGCCGTCGACATCAATGATATCCGGCAGATTGCCGGCAAGGGCTGCCGCCGTCACGGAATCATTGTAGGAATCCTCGGGAAAGCTTTCGAGCACCACTTCCCAGTCATCCTGGCTTTCGTTGAAGTCGGAAACGATGTTTTTCAGAATGCTCGATTCCGTCTCGTTGCCGGCGCCGTGATACCACATCGTCAGTTCCGTCGCCGCAAAGCCGGTCGCGGGCAGCGCCGTGGTCGCCATCAGCGAGGCCAGGATGAAAGCTGTCTTCTGCATGTTATCTCCTCCGATAAACTGCGCTCAGGCGGAATTGCCTGGAAGGCGCGGTGGCGTGGCCACCGCAGTGAACGGTCTTCGGGAGGGAATGCCGCGCAAGCGGCGGGCGGGACTGTTCCCCGGCCGAGGCCGGGACCCACGAGGGAAGAGGTGGCGGGGGCCTTCCGGCGCACAGACGAACGGTAAAACGTTCCGCGCGCGCGTCATGTCATGACACCCTCCCCGTGCCAGGACAAAGCCACCCCGCCAGTGTCCTGCCAGAGGCGGGACACATCTGATGGTTAACGGATTACTAACACGAAAGTTCCCCCGGGCTCAACCGGCGGGCGCAATCACTTCCGCCACCGGACTCCGTCTCGGCGCAACCGGTGCCGGGGCCCGGTCGAAATAGCGCGCCGGCTGCTATTTGAAGCCCATGACGCGGTGGGGGATATAGGGCGCTTCGAGCCGGGAGATCTCGTCCTCGGTGAGGGAGAGTTCCAGCGCGCCCGCGGCATCATCCAGATGATGCGGCTTGGAGGCGCCGATGATCGGCGCGGAGACGACCTTCTTCGACAGCACCCAGGCAAGCGCCACCTCAGCCATCGGCACGCCGCGTTCCTTGGCGATCGCTCCAACGGCTTCGACCACCTTGCGGTCCGCCTCGGCGGTTTCGGCAAACAGCGTCTTGCCGAATTCGTCGGTTTCGGTGCGGTTGGTTGCTGTGTCGAAGGGCCGTGTCAGGCGACCGCGCGCCATCGGGCTCCACGGAATGACGCCGATGCCCTCGGCCTCGCACAGCGGCAGCATCTCCCGCTCTTCCTCGCGGTAAAGCAGGTTGACGTAGTTCTGCATTGTCACGAATTTCGTCCAGCCATTGGCCTTCTGGGTGGCGAGCATGGTGGCGAACTGCCAGGCATGCATGGAGGAAGCGCCGATATAACGCGCCTTGCCAGCCTTCACCACGTCGTGGAGCGCTTCCAGCGTCTCCTCGATCGGCACGTCGTAGTCGAAACGGTGGATCTGGTAGAGATCCACATAATCGGTGCCGAGCCGGCGCAGCGAGTTGTCGATTTCCTGCATGATCGCCTTGCGCGAAAGGCCCGCGCCGTTGGGGCCTTCATGCATGCGCCCGTGCACCTTGGTGGCCAGCACGATCTCCTCGCGCCGGGCAAAGTCCTTCAGCGCGCGACCGACGATCTCCTCGGACGTGCCGGCGGAATAGACATTGGCGGTATCAAAGAAGTTGATCCCGTCCTCCACCGCCTTGCGGATGAAGGGCCGGCTTTCCTCTTCGGTAAGCGACCATGGATGGCTGCCCTTGTCGGGCGCGCCATAGGTCATGCAGCCAAGGCAAAGGCGGGAGACATCGAGGCCGGTGCGGCCGAGCTTGACATATTTCATGGCAGGAAATCCCCGTTTTCGTCAGGGTTGACGATATTTCCGCCGCCGGCAAGGCGAAAATGCAGCCGGCGACGCTATGGTCTTTGGAGGTCGCGGATCAGGCCGCCTTTTCGAAGGCCTTCCTGCCCTCGGTATCGAGGGCCGCGAACTCCTCGTCCGACAGCGTAATATTGGCCGCCGCGACATTTTCCTCCAGATGCTTGACCTTGGAGGTGCCGGGGATCGGCAGCATGACCGGGCTGCGCTTCAGCACCCAGGCAAGCGCGATCTGGCTCGGGGCGGCGTCGTGCTTCGTGGCGATCTCGTCCAGCAGCGAGCCCTTGTTGGCAAGGTCGCCGGCTGCCAGCGGGAACCACGGAATGAAGCCGATATTGTTGTCCGCGCAGTAATCCAGCACCGCCTCGCTGGCGCGGTCGACAAGGTTGTAGCGGTTCTGGACGGTGGCGACGGGGAAGATTTTGTTGGCGGCCTCGATTTCGTCAACCGACACCTCGGATAGCCCCGCATGGGCGATCAGGCCCTCATCGAGAAACTCCCTGATCGCGCCGAACTGTTCGTCGGCCGGCACCTTGTCGTCGATGCGGTGAAGCTGCCAGAGGTCGATCTGCTCTACGCCCAGATTGCGCAGGCTCTTGTGAACCTGCTGGCGCAGATATTCCGGTCGCCCCACAGGGATCCAGACATTGGGCCCGGTGCGGGTCAACCCGCCCTTGGTGGCGATCCTTACCTCGTTATAGGGATGGAGCGCTTCCTTGATCAGCCATTCGGAAATGTCGGGACCGTAGCTGTCGGCGGTATCGATGAAATCGACGCCGAGCTCCGGCAGGCGTTTCAGTGTGGCAATCGCGCCTTTGCGATCATCCGGTTCGCCCCAGATGCCTTTTCCGGTGATCCGCATGGCGCCATAGCCGAGGCGATTGACCTTCAGCTTGCCGCCGATCGAAAATGTGCCGGCCTTGTCGGCGATTTTGTCAGCCATTATTGTCTCCCGTGATGGAAAATGAATAGCGCAGGCCCGCGAGAAGGTGGTCTGCTGTGCATGAGGGATTTCAATCTTCCATTTGACTTGGGACAGGCCGGACGCGATTTCAAGGCGGCGGTTTCTCACGCGGCAAGCGCCGCCGCCTCGGAATCCTCGCTAACGCTCATTGCCGAAATACTGCTGCGCGAGCTCCCGCACCACGCCATCCTCCTGCAGCGCCAGCAGGCGCACCGTGATCGGCTGGATCAGCGTGTCCTGGCCATAGGGCAGGGCGAAGCCGAACTTGTCGGGCGCGAAGATGCGACCGACGACATCGAGGCCGAGTTCGGGGTTCTGGGCCTTGTAATATTCCAGCACCGGCGCATCGCCGACGATCGCGTCGATCTCGGCGCTGCGCAGCGCCGTGACGGCATCGTCCATACCGGTATAGGTGATGAAGTCGATGCCGTTGCGGCGCATCCGGATTTCGGCGGTCGAGCCGCGGAACACCCCCACGGTGCGGCCTGGCAGATCGTCCGGCCCGGTGATGTTGCCGGTGATCGCGATACTGGTCATCACGCTTGTGACCGATGAGGTGATATAGGCGACCACGGCGATGCCGATGATCAGCCAGAAGGCCGAGAAGATCTTGCCATACCACCCGAATAGCTTGGCGCGGCCGGGAAGCGTGCCCCGGGTCACGACCAGCATCACGGCATAGAAGCTCTCGGCTATGCCGTCGCGCCAGCGCTTCGGGAAATTCTTGTCGAAGTGCCGGTCGAACACCGTCAGCCCGATCGTGCCGATGAGGATGAACACAAGCAGCCAGGCGTAGTAGCGCAGGTAGCCGGCCTCCGCGAGACCGTTCCAGACATTGACGAGGGACGACGTGGTCCGGTTGTCGATCATGATGCGCAGACCGGAATCGAACCAGGGCTGGGTGAAATCGACCAGTTCCGCGCGCTCTTCGGTAATCGAGATCGCGCCGACCGCGACATCGACCTCTCTCGCCGCCGTCGCCGCGAGCAGGTCGGCGACGGTCTCATATTCGATATAGGTCGGCTGGATGTTGAAGCCTTCCTCGATCTCCCGCCAGAGTTCGCTCGCCATGCCGGTAATGGTGCCGTCGTCATGTTTGGTGATGAAGGGCGGCAGGACGCGATAGCCGACCCTGATCTGCAGCGGCTCGCCTGTCTGCTGGCCAAAGGATGGCGCGGCCGATCCGCAGACCGCGAGAAACAACGATGCGAAAAGAAGGCCCCAGCGGTAGAGTTTCAGGCATTGGCTTGCTTGTGACATCTGTCGGGCGGTCCTTTCGGTTATCCCCTGTAGATCAAGAGGAGGAAGGCGACGAAGAGCAGGAAATGCACCGCGCCCTGCAGCAGGTTGGTGCGCCCGCTGGAGAATGTGACGATGCTGACGACGAGAATCAGAACCAGAAGCAGCGCGTCCGTCGGCGCCAGGCCGAGCTGCAGGTTGAGGCCCAGCGCGCTCGAAACCGCAAGCATGATCGGCACGGTCAGGCCGATCGTGGCGAGCACCGATCCGAGGAAAATGTTCACGGAGGATTGCAGCCGCTTGTTGAGCGCGGCCTTGACCCCGCCAATGCCTTCGGGCGTGGTGACCAGGATGGCCATCAGCACCCCGCCGATCACCCCGGGCGCGCCGCGGGTTTCGATGATATAGTCGACCGGCTTGGCGAGCTGCTCGACCAGATAGACCACCGGCACGATGTAGCAGAACAGCAGGGCGACGCTCAGCCACAGCGGTCCGGACGGCTTCTCGTGCTCTTCGATGGGCGCTCCTTCCTCTTCCGGCTGGGAGAAATAGCCGCGATGCCGTCCCGTCTGCATCATCAGGAAAATCAGATAGAGCCCCGCCGCCATCAAGCCGAGCATCACCTTTTGCAGGTCGCTCAGGGTCGGCCCTTCGGTGGAACGGGTGAAGTTCGGCAGGATCAGGCTGAACACGGCGAGCGGAATGATCACGCCCAGATAGGCGTTGGCGCCCTGCAGGTTGAAGGTGAGCTCGCGATGGCGTAGCGCGCCGAGCAGCAGCGAAATGCCCAGCATGCCGCCCATGATGATCATCACAACGGAAAACAGCGTATCGCGCACCAGGGCCGGGTTGTTCTCGCCGTTGAGCATGACCGCTGTGATGCTCAAGACCTCGATGCCGGTAATCGACAGCGTCAGCACAAGCGTTCCGAAGGGCTCGCCCAGCCGCGCGGAAACCGCCTCGGCATGGCGCACGACGCCGATGGCGGAGGCGAGAATCACGAAAAAGAACCAGGCGAGCAAAAAGGCCAGCTTCACCGGGTGGCCCATGTCGTGAAACAGCCTGTCTTCGAACAGGAAGGCGATAATGCTGGTGACGACGGCAATGCCGAGGACGCGCTCGCGTCTGACGAAGGCGAGAAACGAGGACGACCCTGCGGCCTCGGGCGCGCTGTGCTCGCTGGTCAAGGGCATGCCTCCTGATATCGGACGGTGCCGTCGCCTTAAGACGGCTCTACCTATCCGATTGCCATGTTATCGCCATCTTTTCAACTGGCGAGCGCTTCCGGCGGGGCTTCTGGAGGAACTGGAACCGCCATTTGGCGCTTGTCTTGGGCCGAGGGTGGACCGGGACTAGTATTCCTTCTCGTAAAAGATGCCGCCGGAAGCCTCGCCCCGCGATCCTGCCGCTCCCTTGAGGATAAAGTTGCGGCCGATATCGATGTTGACGCTCGCCCTGGTGCCCGTATCACGGCTCTGCTCGATTTCGAGATAGGTGTTGCTGTTCAGGTATTTGCCGACGCTGACCGCGGTATTGCCGGTCGAATCCGTCGTCAGGTCGAGATTGTCGACGCCGAGCACGTCGCGGATCGAGCCGAACAGCGATTGCTCGGTCCCGCCCGTCAACTGAATGACCGCATCGGCGAGCTGGGCGATCTGGAGCGCGGAGAGCTGGGATGAGGACTGGTTGAACAGCAGTTGCGCCAGGATCTCGTCATCCGGCAGCGCCGGCGTCGAGCTCAGCTTCACCTGCGGGTCGTTGGCCACGCCTTCGAGCGCGATGGTGATGGCGGTGGAGCCGGCATTGGTATTCGCCCTGAGGTCGATCATCGGTATCAGCGCGCCGCCGAAAGTGATCCGCCCTTGCGTGAAATCGAGCCTGCGGTTGAGGATCGAAAGCCGGCCGCGGATCAGGTCGAAGCCGCCGCTGACGACCGGGTTTTGGGTCGTGCCGGTGATCCGCACATTGCCGCCAAGCTCGGCGTCGACGCCGCGCCCGCGCACGAAGATTGCGTTGGGGGCCGAGATGGTGAGGTGGAGCGCCATGGTGGAGCGGGCTTCGCTGGCCTGAGGCGGAGAAAGCTCCTCCGCCTGCCTGAGCACGGCCTTCGAGGCGTCCTGATGCACGATGTCGATCTGCGATATCGACGCCGGCAGCCGGTCGGGAATGACGATCGCCGTACGGGCGAGCGTCAGCCGGCCGGCAAGCGTCGGCTGGGTCAGGATCGGCCCTTCCAGCGTCAACGTGCCGTTGGCCGTGGTCGTCAGCAGTCGTCCGTCATTGATGACTGCATTATCGGCAACGAGCTTGAGCGATGCGGGAAAGCCGCCGGTCAGGCCGACGCTGCCGCTGATCGTGAGCGTGCCGCCGGCGGCAAGCCTGCCGGTGATGCCGTCGATCTGCACCTGATCGCCGGAAAGGGCGATGCGCCCGCCGATATCGTTGAGCGAAATGCCGCGCCTGATGTCGGTCAGCGCGCTGATGGCGAGGTCGACCCCGCCGGAATAGCTCGGGCTCGTCAGCGTGCCGCCCACCGTCATGTTGACATCCGCGTTGCCGGAAATGGCGAAACCGGAATTGGCGGCAAGTGCTGCGGCGATCTGCATCGGCAGGCGGCCGTTGACGGACAGGTTCAGCGGCCTGTTGCCGGTGAGCCCGACCGAGCCGGTCGCGCGCGCGTTGATGCCCTGCGCATTGGTGATCGTGGTATCGGTCGTCACCTGGCTGCCGTCATAGCGGCCGGTTGTGGTGATGTTGAAGGGCTGTCCCCCAAGCGCGCTCGTCTGGGCAAGATTGCCGTTGTCGAGGCGGAGATTGTAGTCGGCCGTCGGGTTGGCCGTGGTGCCGCCCGCCGTCACCGTGCCCGATATCGTGCCGCTGGCCCCGAGCGAGGGAACGAACTGGTTGGCGATCGCGGCGGAGACGCCGTTGATATTGGCCGTCAGGTTCAGCCTGTCGCCGACGCTGCCGTTCACGGCAACGGTGCCGCCGCCGATCCCGAGCCTCAGGCTTTCGATATTGGTTGTGCCGTTCGCGATGGTGATCCGCCCGGGTTCGACCAGCCGCAGGCCGAGGCCCATCGGCGAGCCTTCGAGGCGCGTGAGGTCGATCGTCATCGTGTCGCCGCGGTTCACGGCCGCTTCCAGCGATACCGGCTGACCGTCATAGCGGGCCGCGAGGTCGAAGTTCGTGGTCGTGTCCTGGTTGCTGGCGGTAAGCGTGATGTCGGTGACGGTCTGTCCGGCAACGGCGACGGAACCGAGCGTGATCTTGCCGCTTGCCTTCAGCGCCGCGACATCGGCAACCGTCATGTCGGCGTCGAGGTTTCTTGCCGTTATGCCGTTGGTGGTGATGCTGTCGCTTCTGGCGTCGATCGACAGGCCGAGCCTGTCATTGGCGTTGTCGAGCTCGACGCGGCCGGAGATCGCGCCTTCGGCCTTCTGGCCGGCAAGGCCGGCGAGCAGCTTCAGGTCCGGGAAATCGAAGCTGATGCCGCCGGCGGGCTGGAACTTTTCATTCAGGATGATGTCGCCGGAAAGCGTGTTGCCGCCAACCGCGCCCTCAATGCCCGCGATCTCGATCTGGCCGTCATTGGAGGTGACGTTTGCCGACAGCGAAAGCGGCGCGCCGGCATAGCTGCCCTTGGCGGTGAGCGCGCCGGAGGGCGACGTCATGTCCGCCTTGCCCTTGATCGTGGCGACGAAATTCTCCAGCGTCTCGCCGGTGATGTCGAGACTGTCGGCTTTCACCGTGGCGTCGATTTCGGGCGCGGTCAGTTCGCCGCCGATCGTGGCGTCAAGCACGGCCGAGCCCTTGACCTGTGGCGCGAGCCGTCCAAGTTCGGCAACCGTCGCCTTCAGCGTGGCGTCGATCGTGCCCCCGCTGACGCGGACATCGCCGCCGGCGGTCAGCAGCCCGTTCTCGACCTCGAGATTGGAGAGCGCCACGGCTCCCGATGCGGTCGAGAGGAAGAAATCGCTCTCGATCCGGGTCATGTCGTCGATCAGGCCGCCGGCCGCATCGGGAAGCGCGTCCGCGAGCACGAACAGTTTGGCGTGGCCGGTGGCCTCCTGTGCCTCAAGGTCGTAATCGACATTGGCCGTGGCGCCGATGCTGCCGCTTTCAAGCGCGATATCGTCGAGCTTCACGCTCTCTTTTGCAAGTGTCACCCGCGTCTTGAAGGAAAGCGGCGCCTCGATCATCCGGTCGAGGCTTTCATCGCTGAATGCAAGGCTTTCAAGCGAAAGCCCGGCGTTGAAAGCACCGGTGCGGGTTGCAAGGTTGAAGCCCTTGCCGTTGGCGGCCAGCGAAACGCCGCTTGTCGAAAGCTGCGGCAGCGAAAGCTGGGCAAGCGTAACCGATGCCGACAGGTCGGCGCTTTCGGCCGCCCCGTGCAGGCTGACGCTGGCGTTTTCAAGGGAAAGCGACAGCGTGCCGTCATCGCCCATCGGCATGGAAAACGGCACGGAACCGCCATTGACGCCCTCAAGCGTGACGTCGAGATCGTTTTCGCCCTTCGGATCATAGGCACCTGAGGCGTTCAGTACGAAGCTGCCAGTCTCGATCTGGCCCCTGCCGATCGCGATCCGCCCGCCGGGATAAAGGGTTGCCTGGACATCGATGCCGGTCTGGCCCTCGACCAGCGACTGGAATTCCGGCGGCGTCAGCGCGGCGAATTCGCCCTGGCCGGTCACGGTAACGGTGCGCTCGTCCTTTTCGTTCAGCTGGTGGCGGACGTCGATTTCGCCGAGCCTCTCCCCGGAAAGCGCCGCGGTCAGCCGTCCCTTCCAATCCGAGAGCGCGCCGTCGCCGTCGATCGCGATGTTGAGCGCCGGCGTGCCCGGCAGTTTCAGCAGGGTCGCGACCATGCCGCCTTCCGGCTCGTTTACCTCGGCGGTGACATCGAGGAGGTTCTCGCCCGGCGCATAGTCGATATCGGCCTTCACATAGGTGCCGGCGCGGGCGCGGTGCTCGATGTCGAGCGCGGTCGATATCCTGTCGGAGACGGCGCTCACATGGCCGGAGGCGGAAAGTGGATAGGCTTCGCCCACAACGGCCTCGGCGATGTCGATCTGCGGAAAATCGAATTTTTCGATATCAACGCCGATCGGCAGGGAGAAGCCGCCGCTCGACTGTGCCTTTTCCGGCGCCGGCTTGCCCGGAACGGGCAAGCGGGCAAGCGAAACCGTGCGCGCCGACAGGTTTTCTGCGGCAAACCGTCCCCTGAACAGCGCCATCGGCGACCAGTCGAGCGCGATGTCCTCGACCGTGGCATAGGGACCCTTGACGTCGGAGATGGTGACGCTGTCGACGGTGAAATTGCCGGTCAGCGGCGCGCTGACGCGACCAACATGAACGGCGAAATCCGGGGAGGCGATCCGTTTGGTGATCTGGCGGACGGCGAAATTCGCGCCGGCATCGGTATAGCCGATCAGGATGACCGCTGCGGCGACAATCACGATCACCAAAGCCAGAAGGCTTGCCACCACCTGAAACAGTCGTTTGAAGAACACCGCCATGAAACTCCTCGGGCGCAATTTTCCTTAAGCATTTAGAGCGATTTGCGCGCTTTTCCAATCATGCCATGAAAGGCATGAATGCATCGTCAATTGCAAGGAGGTGACTAAAAACTCTGTCCGATACCGGCATAGATTCCGTAATGGTCGCCATCGGGATAGCGGTCGAGCGGAACGGCGACATCGAGGCGGATCGGGCCGAAGCCGGTCAGATAGCGCACGCCAATGCCGGCGCCGGCGCGGATATCGGAAAAGTCGGGGAACTGGTCGGCGGAGACATCGGCGGCATCGATGAACGGCACGACCTGGATGTTTTCGGTCACGCCGATGCGGGCCTCCAGCGTCGCCTCGACATAGGAGCGGCCGCCGGTCTCCTCGCCATTGGCGAGCCGCGGCGAGATCGATTTGTAGGCATAGCCGCGCACGCTGCCGCCGCCGCCGGCATAGAAGCGGTCGTTCGCGGGAATGTCCTTGAGGTCGCCGCCGCCGACAATCGTGCCGGCGCCCACGCGGGCTGCAAGGGTGAAACGGTCATCCTCGCCGGCCGAGAAATAGGTGGAACCGACGGCATCGAAGGAGGTGAAGAAATTGCCGCCCAGGAAATCATAGGAAGGCTCTGCCGTGGTGATCAGGTAGATGCCCTCGGTCGGGTTCAGCGGGTCGTTTCTCGTGTCGCGGTCGAAGCCGATCGGTGCGGAGAAGGTCAGGTAGTCCTCGGTGCCGAAGGCGTCCTTGATGTGCGAATAGTCGAGCGTCAGGCCGGCGCTGATCGTGTTGTACTCGTTCTGCTCATAGGTGTAGCTGACGCTGCCGGCCACCGATTTGGCATTATAGGCGTCCGGGTTCTCCGTCGCTGTCAGCAGGCTTGCGGTAAACATGCCGGACGGATGGAACAGGCCGGGCTTGGTGAAGGTGATGCCGCCGGCGAGATCGAGCGAGTTGACGCCGTAATCGTCCGACGCGCCGATCCGCGACACGCCGGCTTCAAGCCGCAGCCCCTCGGCCTGACCGAACAGGTTGCGGTGGCCCCAATAGCCTTCCAGCCCGAGCCCGTCGATCGATGATACGGTGGCGCCGAAGCCGTAATAGCGGAACTTGCCGTCGCGCACCGTGATCGTCGTCGGCAGTTGGCCGTTATCGTCCAGCGCGCTCGCGGTGGTGATCGTCACCGAATCGAAGGTGTTCAGCGAGCGCAGGCGGTTGGCGGCGGCGGTGAGCTGCTCGGGCGAATACTGCTCGCCGGGCTTCAGCCGCGAATAGCGCCGGATGAAATCGGGTTCGACGGCCTCCGAGCCTTTCACGGCGATTGCTCCGAGGTCTGCGACCGGCCCGTCATCGGCGCGAATATCGACATCGACCGTGGAATTCGCGTGATCGGCAATCACCTCGCGCCGGGTGATGGTCGCGAACGGGTGGCCCTGATCCTTGAGCTCGGTGGTGATCTCGCGCGCTGCCGCGAGAATGGTGGTCGAATAGGCAGGCTTTCCGGCCACGAGATCGAGCTTTGCGGGGTTGAAGCTTGCCGGCGCGCCTTCGAGGTTGATCCGCGCGAAGGTGAACATCGGCCCGGCCTCAATGGAGACGTTGACGGGAACGGGATCCTCGCGCCCGAAATCGGGCAGGCCGACGATATCCTCGATCGACTGTCCGTCGACGGTGATATTCACCAGCCCGCCATAATAGGCCTTCTCGAACAGCGAGCCGACGAGAATCTGCAGGTCGTCGCGCGCCTTCACCAGCACGCCGAGATCGCCGTCAACGGGCTGGCGCTCGTCGCTGACCAGCGCCGAGCGCCTGCGCAGGAAGCTTTCCAGCTCGCTGTCGCCGCCGGTCACGCTGAAGGTAACGGTATAGTGGACGGGGTCCTGGATGGAGGAAATATCCACCTCCTCCTCGCCCCAGAGATGGATGCCGAACAGGCTGAACGCCTGCGCCTCGCCGCCGGCGGCGAAGATCGCAACGGATATCGCCGGCAGCAGCCTGAGCGCGCGGGATATTCCTGAACTTTGCCGTTTTGAACGGGGTACCATCTTCAACTCGAACCGGATCGCAAAATGTACATATGCGATAAAATATTAGCAGGTTTCCAAATGCATAGCCCAAGAAAACCGAAAACCCGGCAACAGCATTAACCGTTGGTTACGGTCGCTGTATGTCGGGTCTCGTTTGCCATGGACAATCGCCGCAATTGACGCGCCTTGGCGGGGCCGCGTCCTTTTGAGGCGGCGGCCCTGTCTCTTACCGGTAGCCGGGGGGGCAATCGTCGGTGTATTCGCGGCCGTAGCGGTCACGATAGTAGCACTTGCCGGGCTGGTTCTCGACAGCACGGCCGACGAGAGCGCCGGCGCCTGCGCCGATTGCGCCGCCGACGAGCGCGCCGCCGAGGCCGCCGCCGTCAATCGCCGTGCCGACCAGGGCGCCGGTGCCGGCGCCGATGGCCGCACCTTCCTGGGTGGGCGTGCAGGCCGTTGCCGCAAGCGAAGCAACGCCGATCACAATTCCTGCAAAAATCTTTTTCATGATTCCCTCATCACCTTTTGCGCTTTGGTTCCGCCGCGATCCGACCGCTCCATTGTCCCGGACCCGATCGCCGCCGTCCCTCACATGCAGCCTGCGGCCGCTCTTCCAACACATACCCGAATAGCGTTCCGGCGAAAAGCAAAAAGGTCTTGCGCCGGCCTGTTACGCCTTAGGTAGATGATTAATGTCCGGGGAGGCGATAGGTTCCAAATTTCCGAAAAATCCGAATCTGTGCGGCAAATTGACCCTGATCAAGTTTTGGTCAGGCGGTTGCGCGTAGGTAAAGTTTGGAATAGTTCAAACTAAGGGCTGATTGTCGCAGGATCAGGAAACAGGCCGCGATACGGGTTGACGGGGCGCGCTCTTCGTCAAATCCTGTCGGAAAACAACAAGGCCGGTGGTGGAGCATCAGGGTAATGGATTTCGAAGCATTCTTCAAAAACGAGCTGGCGGAACTGCATGATGAGGGCCGCTACCGCGTTTTCGCCGAACTGAAGCGTCATCGCGGCGAATTCCCGCGCGCCTCCCGGTTCAAGGATGGCGCCGCCTCCAACGTCACCGTCTGGTGTTCCAACGATTATCTCGGCATGGGCCAGTGTCCCACCGTGATCGCCGCCATGCAGGAGGCGATCGAGGCTTGCGGGGCAGGAGCCGGCGGCACACGCAATATTTCCGGCACCAATTACTACCACGTCCAGCTTGAGCAGGAACTGGCCGACCTCCACCACAAGGAAGCAGCCCTGATCTTTACCTCCGGCTATGTCTCCAACTGGGCGACGCTTGGCACGCTGGGCGAAAAAATCCCGGGCCTGATCATCTTTTCCGACGCGCTCAACCACGCCTCGATGATCGAGGGCATCCGCCACGGCAAGTCGGCGCGGGCGATCTTCCGCCATAACGACCTCAACGATCTCGAGGCCAAGCTGAAGGCCGCCGATCCGGATGCGCCGAAGCTGATCGCCTTCGAATCGGTCTATTCGATGGATGGCGACATCGCGCCGATCAAGGAAATCTGCGATCTCGCCGACAAATATGGCGCGATGACCTATCTCGACGAGGTCCATGCCGTCGGCATGTACGGCCCGCGCGGCGGCGGCGTTGCCGAGCGCGAGGGGCTGATGGACCGGATCACGATCATCGAAGGCACGCTCGGCAAGGCCTTCGGCGTCATGGGCGGCTATATCACGGGGTCGAAGGCGGTCGTCGATTTCATCCGCTCCTTTGCCTCGGGCTTCATCTTCACCACTGCGTTGCCGCCGGCGCTTGCCGCCGGTGCTGTCGCCTCGATCCGCCACCTCAAGGTCAGCCAGATCGAGCGGACCCGCCACCGCGAACGGGTCGAGACGCTGCGCGCGAAGCTCGATCGTCAGGGCATTCCGCATATGGCCAATCCGAGCCATATCGTGCCGGTGATGGTCGGCGATGCCTCCAAGTGCAAGTGGATTTCGGACATTCTGCTCGATGATTTCGGCGTCTATGTCCAGCCGATCAACTATCCGACCGTGCCGCGCAAGACCGAGCGCCTGCGCTTCACGCCGACCCCGCTGCACACCGATGCCGACATGGACCACCTTGTTTCGGCGCTGCATTCGCTGTGGTCGCAGTGTGCCCTGGCGCGCGCCGTCGCCTGATGGCGGCAACATCCGCGCCGGGACGTTTTTTCAGAAGCGGGCGGAACACGGCCCGCTTTTTTCTTGAAGTTTTCGGCCTTCGGCGTTCTGCTTTGGCAAAACCGTAGCGGAGACTTTTCTCATGACAATTGAAACACGTGTAAACGCGGCCATCGACAAAGCCATCGACCAGGCCATCGGCGAGAAGCGCATCGTGGGCGCAGTCGTCATGGTTGCGCGCGGCGATGAACTCATCTTTTCCCGCGCCGCCGGTCTCGCCGATCGCGAAAGCGGCCAACCTGTTGCCGTAGACACAATTTTCCGTCTTGCCTCCGTCACCAAGCCGATTGTCGCGACGACCGCTCTGGTGATGATGGAGAAGGGGTTGTTTTCGCTTGATGACAGGGTGAGCGATTATCTGCCCTGGTTTCAACCGACCGGTCCGGATGGCGCGCCGGCCGATATCCGCGTTCGTCACCTCCTCACCCATACGGCCGGACTGGATTATACCGGCGGCGCTGGGCAATTGCCGCCCGACGAAACGGTAAATACGGGCCTGACCGATACCGATCTTACCTTCGAGCAGAATTTTTCCAGGCTGAACCATTTTCCGCTCGCCTTTGCGCCAGGCACGGCATGGGCCTATTCCGTGGCGATCGACATTCTCGGCGCGATGCTGTCCTCTGTCGCCGGCGTCGAGCTGGAAGCCGTTATCCGGCAGCATGTCGTCGACCCGCTCGGCATGGACGACACGCGGTTTTCCGTGACCGACGCGCGACGGCTGGCAACGCCCTATGGCGACGGCGCGCCCGAGCCGGTGCGCATGGGCACGCGCCATACGGTGCATGACGCGGAGGGCATCGCCCTCACGTTCGAGCCGTCGCGCATCTTCAATCCGCGTGCCTATCAGTCCGGCGGCGCCGGCATGGCAGGCACGGCGGGCGATTTCCTGAAACTGCTGCAAGAGCTTGTCAGCAAGCACCGGCTGCTGACGCCTGAGACCGCCAAGGCGGCGCTTTCCGCGCAGACCGGATCGCTTGCCGTGCGCCCGGGCAAGTCATTCGGCTATGTCGGATCGGTTGTCGTCAATCCGGCGGAAGGCGGAACGGTCCTGCCAGAAGGGGCCGTGACCTGGGGCGGGGTCTACGGCAATTGCTGGGCTCTGGACCCGGCAACCGGCACGGCGGCGGTTATCATGACAAATACCGCGGTCGAAGGATGCAACGGCGCCTTTCCCGAGGAGATATGGCGGGCGCTTTTCAGCGCCTGATCAGACCAGCGGCCCGCCGGCGCGCTTCGCTGTCGGCCTGATAGACATCCTCGATCGTCGTCGCGGCCGGGAGATTGTCCATCTCCGCCATCACGCCTTCCGTGATTTCGGCCATTTCCAGAAAGCCGCAGCGGCCTTCGATGAAGGCTTCGAGTGCCACTTCCTTGGCGGCGTTCAGCACCGCGCCCTGCAGACCGCCGCGCGCCATGGCAAGCCGGGCAAGCCGGAGCGCGGGAAAGCGGATTTCGTCCGGCGCTTCAAAGTCGAGCCGCGCGAGCTTGGCGAAGTCCAGCCGTTCCACCGAAAGCGGGCGGCGTTCGGGGTAGGCGAGCGCATAGCCGATCGCCGTGCGCATGTCGGGCGCGCCGAGCTGGGCCAGGATCGAGCCATCGGCATAACCGACCATGGAATGGATGATCGATTGCGGGTGGACCACCACCTCCACCTGTTCGGGCGCAAGGTCGAACAGGTGCTGCGCCTCGATCATTTCCAGCGCCTTGTTGAACATCGAGGCGCTGTCGATCGAGATTTTCAGGCCCATCGACCAGTTGGGGTGGGCGCGCGCGGTCGCCGCATCGACATGGCGCATCTCGTCGAGCGACATCTGACGGAACGGGCCGCCGGATGCGGTGATGATCACCCGGTCGAGCGCGCGGCGCTGGTTTTCCTCGAAGACCTGGAAGATCGCGGAATGCTCGCTGTCGACCGGGATCAGCATGCCGCCCCCGCGTTTCACCGCCTCCATGAACAGCGGCCCGGCGGATACCAGACATTCCTTGTTGGCAAGCGCGATATCCGCGCCGGCGGCGGCCGCCTTCAACGTCGGGGCAAGGCCGGCCGTGCCGACGATCGCCGCCATCACGATGTCATTGTTGCGGCTGGCCGCCTCGTCGAGACCGCTGGCGCCCGAAGCCGCTTCGATGCCGGTGCCGGAAAGCGCTTGCTTCAGGTCGTCATAGCGGCTTTCATCGGCGGTCACCGCCATGGCGGCGCCGTGTTCGATCGCGAGCCGGGCGAGCGCCTCGACATTCGAATTGCCGGTCACCGCGGTGATCTCGAAGGCTTCCCGTCCGCCAAGTTGGGCGATGACGTCGAGCGTGTTGATACCGATGGAGCCGGTCGCGCCGAAGATTGCGATGCGTCGCGTCTGCATGTTTCCGCCTGTCGTTCCTGTCCGTCAGGCTCTAGCGGGTTTTTCGGTGCGACAACAGGGGGCGAGTGGATATTCCCTTGCTTTGTGCCGCCGCCTGCCGTCATGCCGCAAGGCACTGGAAAAACCGGACCCGAGGCTTTATCAAAGTCCGGGGTCGCCTGCGGTGACCGAGAGACGAGGAACGAGGGAGTGCGAGATGGCCGATACTATCAAGCGCGTCGGCGTGATCGGCGCCGGGGCCATGGGCTGCGGCGTCGCCCATGTCTGCGCAGTCGCCGGCTACGACGTCCACCTCATTGACATTGGGCAGCAGCAGATCGAGCGCGGGCTTGCCACCATCAACGGCAATCTTGCGCGGCAGGTGACGTCCGGCAAGCTTGGCGATGACGAGCGCAAGAAGGCGCTGAAGCTGATCACCGCCTCGACCGATCTTCAGGACCTCGCCTCCGCCGATATCGTGATCGAGGCGATCACAGAGGACGAGACGGAAAAGCGGGCGCTTTACGCGAAACTCTGCCCGATCCTGAAGCCGGAAACGCTGCTTGCCAGCAATACCTCGTCCTTCTCGATCACCCGTCTTGCTGCCGCCACCGATCGGCCGGAGCGGTTCATGGGCGTGCATTTCATGAACCCCGTCCCCGTGATGGAGCTTGTGGAACTGGTGCGCGGCATCGCGACCGAGGAGACGACCTTCGAGACCGCGCGGGAATTCGTGCGTTCGCTCGGCAAGACGCCGACCGTTTCGGAGGATTTCCCGGCCTTCATCGTCAACCGAATCCTGCTGCCGATGATCAACGAGGCGATCTACGTGCTTTATGAAGGCGTTGGGACCGTCGACCACATCGACACCGCGATGAAGCTGGGCGCCCGCCACCCGATGGGACCGCTGGAGCTTGCCGATTTCATCGGTCTCGACACCTGCCTTTCGGGCATGCAGATGCTGCATGAAGGCTTGGCCGACAACAAGTATCGCCCGTGCCCGCTGCTGGTGAAATATGTCGATGCCGGCTGGCTCGGCCGCAAATCCGGCCGCGGGTTCTACGATTATCGCGGCGAGGAGCCGGTGCCGACGCGGTAAGGCGTCAGTTGCAACAATTGCTGCCGGACGACAGTTCTTCCAGGATCGGACAGTCGGGCCGGTGGTCGCCGTGGCAATGGTCGGCGAGGTGCTGGAGCGTTGCCTTCAGCCCGGCGAGACGGGCAAGCTTTTCGTCGATCTCGGCGATCTTGGCGGTTGCCAGCGCCTTCACCTCGGCGCTCTCGCGGGCGTCGTCGTCATAAAGCGACAGCAGCAGGCGGCATTCCTCGACCGAAAAGCCGAGATCGCGCGATCGGTGAATGAAGTTCAGCCGGTGGACATGATTGGCGGAATAATCGCGATAGCCATTCTCGGCCCGGTCCGCGATGACGAGGCCGATTTCCTCGTAATAGCGGATGGTCTTTGCCGGAAGTCCCGATTGTTTTGCAGCCTGTCCGATGTTCATCTCAAATTCTCCGCTCATCTGAACATCGGCCATAAAACCGACGCTCTGTTCAGCAGATGTGATGCCTGCTTCAAAAATCTTCAAGTCCGTGGCCGTTGTCTCGCCGCCTGTCTTCGTGCGACGGTGATGAACCTTCAAGAAACGGAGTTCGCATGAAGATCACCGGCGGATGCTATTGCGGCAAGGTCCGCTTCGAAGCCGAAATCGATCCGGATGCTGTGGTGATCTGCCATTGCACCGATTGTCAGCGCCTGAGCGGCTCGCCCTATCGCACCACTGTTCTCGTGCCCCGTGCCGATGTCGAGATCACGTCCGGCGTGACCCGCAGCTATTGGAAAATGGCCGAGAGCGGACGCAAACGCGAGCAGTTTTTCTGCGAAGACTGCGGCTCGCCGCTGTTCACGGGCGGCGAAGGCGCCGATGAAGACGATTGGGGAATCCGCTGGGGCATGATCGACCAGCGCGCTGCGCTGCCGCCGAAACGGCAGATATGGTGTCGCTCTGCCGCTCCCTGGCTTGACCGGGTCACCGCGCTGCCGAGTGAAGCAACGGAATAGGCTTCAATCCTGCGACAGCGCCATGCGCAACATCGCCGAGAGGTCTTCATCGCCGCTGCCGTTCTCCAGGCAGGCCTTGTAGCTGGCAAGGGCCGCGTCGATCGCCGGCGTATCGACATCGTAGCTGTCGGCGACGCTGGCGAAAAGCGTGGCGTCCTTCACCGCGCCGCGCACGGGAAAGCCCACGCTCCTGTCATGGCCGCGAATGCGCGGCGCGCGGGCCTTCAGTGCGGGCGTTCCGCTGGGACTGGTCATCAGGATATCGAGCATCTTGTCGAGGCTGAGGCCGGCGCGCTTGCCGGTCATCAGCGCCTCGCGCAGCACTTCCCAATAGCCGCACAGCACCATGTTGTTGACGATCTTGGCCGCCGCCCCCGTGCCGAGCGGGCCGGTGTGGTGGATGCGGTCGGAGAGCGTGTCGGCAACCGGCATGAAGCGTTCGAAATCGACATCCGCGCCGCCGATATAAAGCCCGGCCTTGCCGGAGATCACCAGTTCCGGCCCGCCGGAGATCGGCGCGTCGATGGCGCTGCCGCCCTTGGCCTTGATGCCCGCCGAATAGCGCTTCAGCAGCGCGGGGCTGACGGTCGAGGTTTCGACCACCAGCTTGCCGGGAAGCGAGGTGGTCAGCAGCGCGTCGAGCACCGCTTCCACCGCCGCGTCGTCGATCAGCGAGGTGAGGATGATATCGGCCTTGTGGGCAAGCGTGGCCGGGTTCAGCGCCACTTCGGCATGAGTCTCTGAAGCAAGCTCCATCGAAACGCCGCCGCGCGACCACACCACCAGCGGAAAGCCATAGGCGGAAAGCCGGCGCGCCATGGCGGTGCCCATGCGGCCCATGCCGCAAATGCCGATCGTCTCCTTGTCCGCCATGTCAGGCCGCCTTTGCCTGATGATATTCCTTGATCGCGATCATCCGGATTTCCGGCGCCCGCTCGCTCTCGTAATTCAGCGAGAAACCGTCCTGCGCCATGAACACCGGATCGCCGTCGAGGTCGCGGGCGATATCGCCGCGATGGCCGGAGATGAATTTTTCCAGATCGGCGTTCTTCTCGGCCGAAATCCAGCGGCAGACGGAAAAACGCGCCATCTCGAAGGACACCGGCAGGCCGTATTCCGCCTTCAGCCGCTCCTTCAGCACGTCGAGCTGAAGCGCGCCGACAACGCCGACGATCGCCGGCGAGCCGTCTTCCGGGGTGAAGAGCTGGACCACGCCTTCCTCGGCCATCTGCTGCAGCGCTTCCTTCAGCTTCTTGGCCTTCATCGCATCTTCCAGCCGCACGCGACGGAGGATTTCCGGCGCGAAGTTCGGCACCCCCTGGAACACCAGCGCCTCGCCATCGGTCAGCGTGTCGCCGATCCTCAGCGCGCCGTGGTTCGGAATGCCAACGACATCGCCGGCATAGGCGGTATCGGCAAGCTGGCGCTGCGAGGCGAAGAAGAATTGCGGTGCGGTGAGGCCCATCTGCTTGCCGGTGCGCGCGAGCCGCGCCTTCATGCCGCGCGTCAGCGTACCGGAGCACACGCGCACGAAGGCGATGCGGTCGCGGTGGTTCGGGTCCATGTTGGCTTGGATCTTGAACACGAAGGCGCTCATCTTCGGATCGGTCGCTTCCACGGTGCGGACATCCGCCACCTGCGCGCGCGGCGCAGGCGCGAAATCGGAAAGCGCGTGGATCAGGTCGCGCACGCCGTTATTCCTCAACGCCGAGCCGAAATAGACCGGCGTCATGTGGCCTTCCAGAAACGCCTGCCGGTCGAAGGCGGGATAGCCGTCGATCGCAAGTTCCGCCATTTCCGCCCAGTCCTGGCGCTCGTGCTCGGGCAGCTTGTCGGACACGACTTCCGGCCCGTTCACCTTGATCAGGTCCGTCTGGCTGTCGCCATAGCGGACCGCGCTGTCTTTCAGGTGATAGGTGCCGGCGAAGCTCTTGCCCTGGCCGATCGGCCAGGTCATCGGCACGGTATCGAGCGCGAGCTTCTCCTGCACTTCCTCGAGAATTTCGAACGTGTCGCGGGCCTCGCGGTCCATCTTGTTGACGAAGGTGATGATCGGGATATCGCGCAAGCGGCAGACTTCGAACAGCTTCAGCGTCCGCGGCTCGATGCCCTTGGCGGCGTCAATCACCATGATCGCCGCGTCCACCGCCGTCAGCGTGCGGTAGGTGTCGTCGGCGAAGTCTTCATGGCCGGGCGTGTCGAGCAGGTTGAAGACGGTGTTGTCATATTCGAAGGTCATCACCGAGGTGACCACCGAAATGCCGCGTTCGCGCTCGATCTTCATCCAGTCCGAGCGGGTCTGGATGCGGTCCTTCTTCGCCTTCACCTCGCCGGCAAGCTGGATCGCGCCGCCGAAAAGCAGCAGCTTTTCGGTAAGTGTGGTCTTCCCGGCGTCGGGATGCGAGATGATCGCGAAGGTGCGGCGGCGGGCAACCGCCTCGGCAAGCGTTTCGGGCATCGGTCGAATATCCTGTTGATGGCGGCCTATGTAGCGATTTGGGCTACAAGATGCAATTGACCTGTCGCACGCCGATGGCGAAGGATGCAGACGAGATTGACGGGGGCCTCGCAACCCACAATCTCCCCCTTAAGGGCAGGGGTATCGCCTATGGCGCAGCTTGCTCCCAATTCTCTCTCCCGCTTGCGGGAGAGATGCCCCGAAAGGGGCAGTGAGGGTGAAGCTGCATACCAGAGCTGTGAGGTCGTTCGCGATGATATGCTCCCCCCTCACTGTCGCTGTCGCGACATCTCTCCCCTCCGGGGCGAGAAGATTGGGGGGCTATGCGAGGGAGATCGGCCAGAGGTGAGGTGGCCGTGCAACGTGACAGGTCCCGGGTGACTGCAATGAACATGGAAACGAAAATGACGCTGAAGCTGAAACGCCTGGAACACGCCGAGGGCATAGAGCCGCCTGCATACGAAACCTCCGGTTCCGCCGGCATGGATATCCGCGCCGCGCTGGACGCGCCGATGACGCTTGCGCCCGGCAAACGCGCGCTGGTGCCGACCGGCTTCATTTTCGAAATCCCGGAAGGCTACGAGGCCCAGATCCGCCCGCGCTCCGGCCTCGCCTTCAAGCACGGCATAACCTGCCTCAACACCCCGGGCACGATCGACAGCGATTATCGCGGCGAGGTGAAAGTGCTGCTCGTCAATCTCGGCGAGGAGGCCTTCACCATCGAACGCGGCATGCGCATCGCCCAGGTCATCATCGCCCCGGTCACGCAGATGCCGGTGACCGTCGTGGATGCGCTGACGGAAACGCAGCGCGGCGCGGGCGGATTCGGGTCGACGGGTGTTTGATGCGCGCTCTCAAGGTACCGCCAAATCGACGTATTTCCGCATTCTTGCCTGTGGTGTAGGCTTTCCGGAAAGCTGACGCAACGCGGGCACGGAGGTTCGTCCATGGACATGATGGAAGCATTCCAGCGGGTCGGGCTGGCGTTGGCGATCGGGCTCCTGGCCGGGATCGAGCGCGGCTGGCAGGAGCGGGATCTTGCCGACGGGCAGCGCGTCGCCGGCATCCGCACCTTTGCGCTTGTCGGGCTTCTGGGCGGGCTGGCCGGTTATCTCGGCGTTGTGACCGGCACGACGGTGCCGGCGATGCTGGCCGCCGGGCTGACGGTCGCCTTTGTCGTGTTCGAATATCTGGCCGCGACCCCGCGGCATGATTTCAGCGTGACCGGCGTGATCGCCGCGCTCGTGGTGTTTGCGCTCGGCATTGTTTCTGCCACCGGCGATATGCGGCTCGCGGCCGCCGGCGGGGTCGTCACCACCGTTCTTCTGGCTGCCCGCCACGCGCTGCACGGCTTTCTCAAGTCCATGACCTGGGTGGAACTGCGCTCGGCCCTGGTGCTTTTGACGATGAGCTTCGTGGCTTTGCCGCTTCTGCCCAACCGCGCGATCGACCCATGGGGCGGGTTCAATCCGTTTTCCGTCTGGCTGATGACGGTGATGATCGCGGCCCTTTCCTATGCCGGCTATGTGGCGATGCGCATCGGCGGTCCGGAGCGCGGCATCCTGTTTGCCGGCGCCACCGGCGGCGTCGTGTCCTCCACGGCGACGACGCTCTCCTTCGCGCGCATTTCCGTCGGTCAGCCGGCGCTGGCGCAAAGGCTCGCGGGCGCGGCGTCGATCGCCGGCGGGCTGTCGCTGGTGCGCTGCTTCGTCATTGCCTCGGTCGTGGCCCCGGTGCTGATGAAACCGCTGGCCGTGGCCCTTGCGCCGGGGCTATGCGCCTTCCTCGCGGCGAGCCTCATCCTGAGCCGTAACGGCAAAAGCGCCGGCGCTAGGTCCGAGCTCGAGCTTTCCAATCCGTTCGAACTGCAATCGGTTTTGCGGTTCGGCGCTTTGCTGGGCGTCGTCGGTTTCGTTGCGAAGGTTCTTGTCGGGTTTCTGGGGCCGGCCAGTATCGTGTTCATCGCGCTGGTGTCCGGGATTCCGGATCTCGATGCCATCACGCTTTCGACCGCGCATCTGGCCGGCAACGCGGTGCCCGCTCATACCGCCGCGGTTGCGGTCTTGACGGCGACGGTCTCCAACCTCGTCACCAAGGTGGTGCTGGCCTATGGCAGCGGCACGCGGGCCTATGGCGGGCTTCTCGGTCTGGTGACGTTGATTGCGATCGTGGTCGGCGGCGCGTGTTTCTGGTGGTACAGCACGTTCTTCCAGTGAAGACGGGCCGGTTGGTTGCGCGATGTGGAATGAATTTGCGGCAGTTGGACGGTAATTGGAATCGCATTCCCCGGGGATGCGGAGCGTGACCTGTTCTTGCCTCGAATTTCCTCTCCCGCGACCCTACCTAGATTGTAACGAATTCAAGGGAGCACAGTCATGGAACAGAACGGCAAGCCCGGACGCGGGAAGGTATACGGATCCATCCTCGAGACAATCGGCGATACGCCGCTCGTTCGCCTCGACAAACTGGCGAAGGAACATGGCGTCAAGGCCAACCTGCTCGCCAAGCTCGAATTCTTCAACCCGATCGCCTCGGTGAAGGACCGTATCGGCTTCGCCATGATCGACGCGCTGGAAAAGGCCGGCAAGATCACGCCCGGCAAGTCCGTGCTGGTGGAGCCGACATCCGGCAATACCGGTATCGCGCTCGCCTTCGCGGCGGCCGCCAAGGGCTACCGGCTGATCCTCACCATGCCGGAATCGATGTCGATAGAACGCCGTAAGATGTTGGCGCTGCTCGGCGCCGAACTGGTGCTGACCGAGCCGCCGAAGGGCATGAAGGGCGCGGTCGCCAGGGCCGAGGAAATCGCCGCCGAAACCGAAAACGCGGTAATCCCGCAGCAGTTCGAAAACCCGGCCAATCCGGAAATCCACCGTAAGACCACGGCCGAGGAAATCTGGAACGACACCAATGGCGATGTCGATATCTTCGTCTCCGGCATCGGCACGGGCGGCACGATCACCGGCGTCGGCCAGGTGCTGAAGCAGAAGAAGAAGGATATCCATGTGGTGGCGGTGGAGCCGACCGCCTCGCCGGTTCTGTCGGGCGGCTCGCCCGCCCCGCACAAGATCCAGGGCATCGGCGCCGGCTTCGTGCCGGGCGTGCTCGACACTTCGGTCTATGACGAGATCGTGCAGGTCGAAAACGACGACGCCTTCGCGCTCGCCCGCGAAGTGGCCCGTCTTGAAGGCGTGCCGGTCGGCATCTCCTCGGGCGCTGCGCTGAAGGCGGCGATCGAGGTCGGCTCGCGGCCCGAGAATGAAGGCAAGACCATCGTGGTCATCATTCCGTCCTTCGCCGAACGTTATCTGTCGACGGCGCTGTTCGAGGGGCTCGGGCAGTAAGGACGCCCAGGTTTTGATGGAAGGCGCGCGGCGAGAGTTGCGCGCCTTTTTTGTATGCCTAGGGGCTGTATTGCTCGCTGTTCGCCGGTTCCCCCGCCTGAGTAAAAGTCGATGGCGGCTGGTCTTGCTCCCAATACTCTCTCCCGCTGGCGGGAGAGATGCCCCGACAGGGGTAGTGAGGGTGGCGCGGCCTCTCGTCTCGTGAGGGCTTTCGCAGTGATAGGCTCCCCCCTCACTGTCGCTCTCGCGACATCTCTCCCTCCGGGGCGAGAAGATTTGGGGGCTATGCGGCGGAGCGATAGGGGCTGTCCGAGGAAGGCAGAGGCGCGCCGGTATCTCGGCCGAGACGGCCCCGCTCACATCCCGTGCAGCACATAGGCAGCCTTCACGGCGGCAGACGCCCGGTTTTCCACCCCGAGCTTCACATAGATGGTTTCGAGATGCTTGTTCACCGTGCGGGTGGAAAGGCCGAGAATTTCGCCGATATCGCGGTTGGTCTTGCCCTTGGCGATCCAGGCCAGCACTTCGGCCTCGCGCGCGGTCAGTGGGAATTCCTTGCGCAGCGCCTCGTCGTCGCTGACGGGGTTGGCGGGCGTGACGCGGAACAGGTATTCGCTGGTTCCGGTCTTCTCCAGAAAGGCGAGCTGGAACAGCTTTTTGCCGTTTTCGGTGATCGGCAGGATGGCGTCGGGGCTCGCCACCGGTTCGCCGCCTGCAAGCCAGTCCGCGAGCTGGCGCGAGACGAAACCGAGATCGGCGCCGGCGCCGACCGCATCGTGGATCAGCCGGCTTGCCTGCGGCGTCATCCAGCGGAGCCCGCCCTGGGCATCCGCGGCCAGCAGGTGGCGGCCGGTCGCATCCAGCGCCACCCGCGCGCTCTGGGTCGAGCGGGCATTGGCGAGATGGACGCGGATGCGGGCGCGCAGCTCATCGATATTGATCGGCTTGGTGAGGTAATCGACCCCGCCCGATTCCAGCGCGTGGACGATATGCTCGGTCTCCGAAAGCCCGGTCATGAAGATCACCGGCGTTTCGGCGGAGGGTCCGGCCTTCAGCCTGCGGCAGGCCTCGAACCCGTCCATCTTCGGCATTACCGCGTCCATCAGCACGATATCGGGCGTGATCCGCTCGACGATCGACAGCGCGCTCGCGCCCGAGGTTGCGATCAGCACCGAATAGCCGGAGGCTTCCAGCGCCTCGGTCAGAAAACTCAGCGCATCCGGACTGTCATCGACCAGGAGAACGATTTCCTGTGGCTCAGCCATCCCCGTCCCCCTCGGCCGGAAGCGATCTCATGAAGCGCAGGAAGCCATCGAGATCGAAACGATCGACATAGCCTGTCGCCGCCTCGACAAACGGCTTGTGCGTGGCCGCGAGCGTCATGAGCTTGTCCTTGATGCCCCGGTGATAGCCGATCTCCGCCAGACGGATCAATTCCGCGCATTCAGTTTTCGGCGGCGGGTCGACCCGTTCCGGCGTTTTTGCCGCCTCGACCGGCGCAGCGTCCGCCGCCTGCCGCCATGTCAGGCCGAGATGCATGCCGAGAACGTCCTTCAGCCGCTTCAGGTTCACGGGTTTGGACAGCGTGTCGTTATGGCTGTCATCGCCGTGGCCGATCTCGGCGTCGTCGCCGATATTGGCCGAGAGCATGATGATCGGCCGCGTCACGCCTCGTTCGCGCAGCGCTGTTGCCAGTTGCCAGCCATTCATGCCGGGCATGCGGATATCGAGCAGGAACAGGTCCGGCGGTTCGATCGCGGTCTGTTCGAGACAGGCCGCGCCGCTTTCGGCCAGCATCACGTTGAAGCCGAGCGGGTGCAGGATATCCGCCATCATCGCACGGTGATCCTCATTGTCGTCGACAACCATGATCGTGCGGCGCGGGCCGTCATAGACGCCGGCGTCCGCGCCGGCTTGCGGCGGCGTCGGGCGGTCGACGGAGGCGAGCATCAGCCGCACCGAGAAGGTCGCGCCCTCGCCGGGGCGGCTCTTGACCGCGATATCGCCGCCAAGCGTGTTGACCAGCAGCTTGGTGATCGTGAGGCCAAGACCGAGGCCCGGCTTGTCGCGCGTTCCCCCGCGCTCGAACGGCTCGTAGATCCGGCCGAGATGCTTTTCGTCGATGCCGCTGCCGGTATCGGTCACGGTGAAGGTGGCGACCTGGCTACGGTAACGGGCATCGAAGGTAACCGTGCCATGATCGGTGAACTTCACCGCGTTCGACAGCAGATTGACCAGGATCTGGCGCAACCGCTTTTCGTCGGTGCGGACATAGGCGGGTAGGTTCCGGTCGCGGCCGTGACGGAAGGCAAGACCCTTGGCCCGGGCCTGAGTCTCGAAGATATCGACGATCTGGTCGAGGAATTCGCCGAGATTGATCTCGTTGGAATAGACCTGCAGCCGACCGGATTCGATCCGGGAAATATCAAGCAGCCCGTCGATCAGGCCGGAAAGATAATCGGCGGAGCGGCGGATCGACTGGATCGCCGGTTGGCGCGCTTCCGGGATCGACGGGTCGCGCTCCAGGAGTTGGGCATAGCCGGAGACGGCGTTGAGCGGCGTTCTGAGCTCGTGGGAGAGGCCCACCACATAGCGGCTCTTTGCGCGGTTGGCGGATTCGGCGGCCTCCTTGGCGGCCTGTAGCGCCGCATCGGTTTTTTCATGCGCCGCGATTTCCTTGAGCAGCAGCGTGGTCTGGCGCGAGGATTCTTCCTCGGCGACCTTTCGGCTGTCCTGGGCCAGCACGAAGAACCAGGCGACCACGCCGGCAATCAGGGCGAAGACGAAGAATACGATCAGCGCGGTGTTGTAGACCACCACCTGCGTTTCCGGCGCCGCGCGCGCGGTCTGATAGGCGATCATCGCCAGGATCGCGCCGATGGCGGTGATCGAAAGCGCGAGCGTGATGCCGTAACGCCCGAGCCGTGTGGCAAGCTGGTCAACGATCCGCGCCGGCAGCAGCTTGTGGGCGACGGTGCCAAGCTGGGCCTCGAATTTCGCATTCGGCTTGCAGAGGTCATGGCAGCGGCTGTCGAGCGAGCAGCACAGCGAACAGATCGGACCCGCATAGGCCGGACACCACGCCATGTCTTCGGGTTCGAAGGCGTGTTCGCAGATCGAGCAGGTGATCGCCGTCTTTTCCTGCCAGCCCTTGCGCTGGCGGCGGGCGAGGTAGTAGCGCCCGCCCGTTCCCCAGGCGATCAGCGGCGAGGCGATCAGCGCGACGAAAAGGGCGATGAACGGCGCGAAGGAGACCGCGAGCGCGCCGAACAGGCCGAAATGGGCGGCAAGGGCGATCGCGCCGGAGAGGAACATTGCGCCCAGGCCAACGGGATTGATGTCGTAGAGATGGGCGCGCTTGAACTCGATGCCGGGCGGCGACAGGCCGAGCGGCTTGTTGATGAACAGATCGGCGGAAATCGTCGAAAGCCAGGCCATGGCGACGATCGAGAACACGCTGAGCGAGGCCTCCAGCAGCCGGTAGATGCCAAGCTGCATCAAAAGCAGCGCGATCGCGACATTGAACACCAGCCACACCACCCGGCCGGGATGGCTGTGGGTCAGCCGCGAGAAGAAGTTCGACCAGGCGAGCGAGCCGGCATAGGCGTTCATCACATTGATCTTGAGCTGCGAGACGACCACGAAGGCGGCCATCAGCATCAGCGCTGCCGTCTGGTTCGGGATCATGTAGCCGAAGGCCGTCAGGTACATATGGGCGGGATCGGCGGCCTCGCTCGCCGGCATGCCGGTGGAAAGCGCCAGCACGGCCAGAAACGATCCTGCCATCAGCTTCGGCACGCCGACCACGACCCATCCGGGGCCGGCGAGGAAGATCGCGATGCGGTGACGGAGCTTGCGTTTGCCGGTGGCGGGCAGAAAGCGCAGGAAGTCGACCTGCTCGCCGATCTGGGGCATCAGCGCGAAGATCACGCCGGCGGCGGCCGCAAAGCCGGCCAGCGTGAACGGCGCGGCCATGCCCGGCTCCGCCGCGGCCGCGTTCAGGCCGCCAAAGGCCCGCCACAGCTGGAATTTCTCGAAATCCATGAAGGCGATGAAGATGAAGGGGGCGATGTTGAGCACGATCCAGAACGGCTGGGTGATCAACTGGAACCGCGAGATCATCTGCACGCCATAGGTCACCAGCGGGATCACCACCACAGCGGAGATGATGTAGCTGATCCAGAGCGGTATGCCGAAAGCGAGCTTCAGCGCGCCGGACATGATCGAGGCTTCGATGGCGAACAGAATGAAGGTGAAGCTGGCATAGATCAGCGATGTGACCGTGGAGCCGATATAGCCGAAGGATGCGCCGCGCGTCAGCAGATCGATATCGACGCCGTGGCGGATTGCGTAGCGCGCGATCGGAAGACCCGCCAGCAGCATCACGACGGAGGCGACGATCGCGGCGTAAAACGCGTTGGTGGTGCCATAGGAGAGCGTGATCGTGCCGCCGATCGCTTCCAGCGCCAGAAACGAGATCGCGCCTATCGCGGTCTGCGAAATCCGGCTCGATGAAAACCGCCGCGCGCTCTTGGCGGTAAAGCGCAGGGCGTAGTCTTCCAGCGTCTGGTTGGCGACCCAGCGATTATATTCGCGCCGGACCGGTATGATGCGTTGGCGTGGTGTCATCAATCGCTCGCAAGGAGAGGTGGGACAAATGTTTCGGCATACCGGGCGCTTGGCAAGCAAAAACGCGTGGATATCCGCCCTTGCCGCCGCACTTTTTCCTTTTTCGTTACAATGTTATGCTGATCGCGTGCAGGAAGGACCAACGCGCAGCATCAAAGAGGGGCATCATGGCAAAAGCAGAGAGTGAAACCGCCGGTCACGGCCAGACCTTCGGTACCGAGGGCATTGCGCCGATGGATCGCCCGAGCGCCGTCACGCGCTTCTTCATGGGCATCGTCAACTGGGCCGAGAAGCTCAACCTGAAATACGCCATCCACGGCAACCCGCCGGTATATGACAATGCCACATTCCCGTGGTCGAAGGAGATCGAGGCGGCAGCGCCCGCGATCCGCGCCGAACTCGACAAGGTGCTGCTGCGCCAGGCGGAGCTGCCGAGCTTTCAGGACATCTCCACCGATGTGAAGACGATCTCCGACGACAATCACTGGAAGACCTTCTTCCTGCTCGGATACGGGCTGAAATCGGAGCAGAACATCAAGGCCTGCCCGAAGACCTGGGAGGCGATGCAAAAAATCCCCGGCCTCACCACGGTGATGTTCTCGATCTTTGAGCCCGGCAAGCATCTGCCGGCGCATCGCGGCCCCTATAACGGCGTGCTGCGCCTCCATCTCGGCATGATCGTGCCCGAGGCCGAACCCGATCAACTCGCAATCCGCGTCAAGGACCAGATCTGCCACTGGGAGGAGGGCAAGGTGCTGATCTTCGACGATGCCTATGAGCACGAGGCCTGGAACCACACCGACAAGACCCGCGTGGTGCTGTTCGTCGATTTCGTCAAGCCGACCCGTTTCCCGGCCAAAATGGTCAACTGGATGCTGATGAACCTCGCCGTGTTCACGCCCTTCATCCGTGAGGGGCTGGATAACCACAAGGACTGGGAAAAGAAGTTCTACGCCGAGGCCGAGGCGCTCAGGAACCGGCCGTGAGGCATGGGGGTTGCTCTGCGACGGCCGGATACACCTTGCCGGCGTTGCGATTATGCGCGGAACATGCGGTTCCTGCCAAAGCCTCGCCGCCCGGCAAACAACCTCCCCCCTTGAGGGCGAGATGCCCCGACAGGGGCAGAGAGGGGTGAACCCTCTCCGAGAGCACAGTGTTTGCGGCTTTTAGGGCTTACGCCCTTTACCCCTCTCTGTCGCTTTCGCGACATCTCTCCCTCAAGGGGAGAGATTGTTGGCCGAGAGGTTCGGGAAACAAAGACAGTCAGACGTTTGCTGAGATTCGGACAGGCCAGGACCCTGGGGTAACGGCGGGCGCGTGAGACGAAAGCCAACACGGTCTGCGTGCCCGCCCGCTTGACTTGCGACCATCACGCGGGCTAATTGCGCGCGGCTGCTGACGCCTGCCGCCCGCGCGCCGAAATGGTGATGGTGAAGTCAGTCCGATCTTCGGTTTTTCGTTTCTCCAGCGACACTCGAAGCATAAGGCAATGCGGGTACCGTGCGTGGCCGTTCCGGCGGCATGAGTGTCCTTGAAGGGCAACGAAAATGTCTGATGTCGCTTCGCCCCGCGCGAATCCTTATCTTCTGGGCCCGGTCGGGCCGCTGTTTCTGAGAACCGCCGCGCCCATCGTTCTGCTGATGCTCGTCAGCGGGCTCTACACCATCGTCGACGCGATCTTTCTCGGCCTGCTCGTCGGTCCCCGCGCGCTCGCGGCCGTCACGCTGGTCTTTCCGATCTTCATGGCGGTGGCGGCGCTGTCGACGCTGGTGTCCTCCGGCATGGCCTCCATTCTGGCGCGACGGCTCGGCGCCGGCGATGATGACGGCGCGCAGGCGGTGCTGCAATCGGCGATGACGCTGTCGCTGGTTGTGGCCGTATTGCTGATGGCCTTCTATCTCACGCTCGGCGTCAGGCTCGTTGACTGGTTTTCGGAGGGCGATGCCGGGCTTGCGACCATGGCGAAAACCTATCTGGCATTCGTGATTTTCGGCAGTCCGCTGCAATTCGTGATCTCGATTCAGGGCGATGCCCTGCGTTCGGAAGGCAAGCCGGGGGTGATGGCCGGGATCGGCGTTCTGGTCACGCTCGCCAATATCGGCTTCAACTATGTCTTGATCGCCGGCCTTGGCTGGGGCGTTGCCGGATCGGCGATCGGCACGCTTGCGGCGCAGGCGGTGGCCATGGGCGTCGTGATCTGGCTCAGGCTTTCGGGCCGCACGCCGCTTGCGCTTTTGCGCCGCACCGGCCATCGGCTGACGGAGGCGTGGCCGCGCATCCTGGCGCTCGGCCTGCCGCCGTCTCTCGGGCTTGCCGGCACCAGCCTCTCGGCCGGCTGCTATATTATCGGCATCGGCATCTGGAGCGGCGATAACCACGATATCGCGATCGCCGCCTATGGCATTGCCTCGCGGCTTCTGACCTTCGCCTTCCTGCCGCTCCTGGGGCTGAACTTCGCCTGCCAGTCGATCGTCGGCAATAATTTCGGCGCGCATCTGTTCGGCCGCTCGGACCGGACGCTTCTGGTGGGCCTCGCCACCGGGCTTGGCTACGGGTTTACCGTCGAGCTTGCCTTTATCGTCGGGGCAAGGCCGATCGCCGCGCTGTTCGTGACCGACCCGGCGGTGATCAACGAGGCCGTGCATATCGTGCGGATCGTCACCGCCGCCTATGTCCTCGTCGCGCCGCTGATGGTGCTTGCCGGCTATTTCCAGGCGCTCGGCATGGCCTCCAGGGCGGCGGCGATCACGCTGGGTCGCACCTATGTGTTCACCCTGCCGCTGATCTTCATCCTGCCGTTCATATTCGGCGAAACGGGGTTGTGGATGGCCGCGCCGATCAGCGATCTCGGCATGCTGGCGATCGCGCTCACGGTGTTGTGGCTGAACCGGCGCAGGGCGCGGCTTGGCCTGTTTTACGGAGACCGGGAAACCGCCGTCCTCGCAAAGACGGCCTGAACCGCGCCGAGGCTAAGGGCGCGTCAGGCCTTCAATACCTTGTCCGGGTTCATGATGCCCGCGGGGTCGAAGGCTTTCTTGATCCGTTGCATTAGGTCGATCTCGATCGGCTCGCGAATGCGCGCCAGCTCATCGCGTTTCAGCCGGCCGATGCCGTGCTCGGCGGAAATCGAGCCGCCATGGGCAAGCACGATGGCGTGGACGATTGCGTTGACCTCGCCCCAGCGCGAAAGGAAGGCGGCCTTCTCGGCGCCTTCCGGCTGCGAGATGTTGTAGTGGATATTGCCGTCGCCGAGATGGCCGAAGGCGCAGATGCGCGCGCCCGGCACGGCCGCCATCACTGCCGCATCCGCCTCTTGCAGGAAGGCGGGGACCGAAGAGACCGGAACCGAGACATCGTGCTTGATCGACCCGCCCTCCGGCTTCTGCGCCTCCGACATGGTTTCGCGCATATGCCAGAGTTCGGCGATTTCGGCGTCGGACTTGGCGATCACGGCGTCTTCCACCAGGCCCTGTTCAAAGGCCTCTTCCAGCAATGCCGTGATCATGGCGTCGGCCGATTCCTGGCTGTCAGAGGTCGAAACATCGATCAGCGTGTACCACGGATAAGTCGTCGCCAACGGATTGCGCGCGCCCTCGGTATGCTTGACCGTGAACGCGAAGGCCATCTCGGCCATGAGCTCGAAGCCTGTCAGCGCGGACGCGCAGCGGTTTGCGGCGAGATTGAACAGCGCCAGCGCCTTTTCCGGGGAGGCGACCCCGGCAAAGGCCACCTGATGGCCTTTTGGGCGGGGAAACAGTTTCAGCACCGCGCCGGTGATGATGCCGAGCGTGCCTTCCGCGCCGATGAACAGGTCGCGCAAATCGTAGCCGGTATTGTCCTTCTTCAGCGAGCGCAGCCCGTTCCAGATCTCGCCGGTGGGCAGTACGACTTCGAGGCCGAGGCAGAGATTGCGCATATTGCCATAGGCCAGCACCGCCGTGCCGCCGGCATTGGTCGCAAGATTGCCGCCGATCCGGGCCGAGCCCTCCGAGCCGAGCGACAGCGGAAACAGCCTGTCATTGTCGGCCGCCGCCTTCTGCGCCTCGGCAAGGATCACGCCGCCGTCTACCACCATGAAATTGCCGGCGACATCTATCTTGCGGATCGTGGTCATGCGTTCCAGTGAGAGCACGATATCGGTGCCCTCCTCGCGCGGAACCGCGCCGCCGACATGGCCGGTGCGCCCGGAGGCGGGCACCACCGGGGTTTTCGTCTCGCTCGCGAGCTTCATGATCGCGGCGACCTCGGCGGTGGAACCGGGCTTCAGCACCAGCGACGTCGCGCCGTGATAGAGCCCCCGGGTCTCGGTGAGGTAGGGCGCGATATCGCCGGACTCGGTCAGGGCGTGGCCGGGGCCGACAATTTCGACGAAACGGGCGATCAGGTCTTTCTCAGGGCCGGGCATTCAGTCGTAATCCTTGGGGCGGGGGGCCGCGGCGCGAGCAAGCCGGTCGTTGATCGCCTCGCCGATGCCATCATGGGGAATGGGCGTCACGGCGATCGCGCTGGCGCCGCTCTGGTCCGCCTGTTTCATCACGTCATAGAGCCGGCTTGCCGCCTCCGCCGTGTCGGCGGTCTTGGAGAGCTGCAGCGTGACATGGGCGGCCGCGGCATTGTCGATCACGGGCGCGCCGAACATGATCAGCGCCTCGCCGGGCTCGACATGGCTGACATTAAGCCGCACGGCGGCGTTCGGCGCGTAATGCGAGGCCATCATGCCGGGCGCCTCGATCGCGCCGGGGGTGGCAGGTCGTGTCACCGAAAGCCCCGTCAGCCGCTCGACTGCCTCGGCCGGTATGCCGCCGGGCCTCAGAAGCGTGATGGTCTCGCCATCGACCTTGAGGATCGTCGATTCGACGCCGACGATCGCGGGGCCGGCGTCGATGATCAGTTGCAGCCGATCGCCGAGATCGGCCTCCACATGATGGGCCGTGGTCGGGCTCAGCCGGCCGGAGCGATTGGCGCTGGGGGCTGCCAGCGGGCGGCCGGTTTCGGCGATCAGCCGGCCGGCGAAGCCGCGCGGCACTCGGACAGCGACCGTGGAAAGCCCGGCGGTGGCCGCGGTTGCGATCCCGGCCTCCGGTTTCAGCGGCAGCACCAGCGTCAGCGGACCGGGCCAGAAGGCCTCGGCAAGTTCGCGCGCCAGCGGCGAGAAGTCGGCGTAGCGCTCCGCCATTGCGAGGTCTGCCATATGGCAGATCAGCGGGTTGAAGGCGGGGCGGTTCTTGGCGGCGTAGATTTTCGCGATCGCGTCGGCGTCGGTGGCGTCGCCGGCAAGGCCGTAGACGGTTTCGGTCGGGATCGCGACCAGTTCGCCGGCGATCAGCAACTGCCGGCCCTCCGCCAGCGCAAGCTCTTCTTCCCGGCTGATATCGATGATCCGCGCCATGGTAATCCCGCCCTTCCTGTTCCATCATCGTTTAAAACAACCCAAACGCTGAACAAAGGATTTTCTGATGCGACGGATTTTCTCGGGCGGGATTTACGAGAAGAAGATCGGCTATTGCCGCGCCGTGGTCGCGGGCGGCTTCGTGCATGTGGCGGGCACCACCGCACAGGGCACCGATATTCCCGAGGATGTCGAAGGCCAGTGCCGCTCAGCATTGGCGGCCATCGAGAAGGCGCTCGGCGAGGCCGGCTCGAGCTTTGCCGATGTCGTGCGGGTCACTTATTACCTGCCGCATGCGCCGGATTTCGAGGCCTGCTGGCCGCTGCTGGCGGCAACCTTCGGCGACAACCCGCCGGCGGCGACCATGATCGAATGCGGCCTGATCGACCCGAAATACCGGATCGAGATCGAAGTCACGGCGCTGGCGCGCGGGTGACGCGCAAAAGACGCGTGTCGTCTTTTCTGAAAGTCATGTCGTGAATGGAATGCATGCCGAAGGGCGCGGGTGATTAAATGAAAACTATTGCCCGTCTTCGCCCCGGAGGCCGCCATGACGATACGCCAGAAGATGCTGGAAGAGCTGAAGAACCGCCGCGACGGTTTCACGCTCGCCCGGCCGTTTTATACCGACCCGGACTATTTCCGCGTCGACATGGAGAATTTCTATTATCGCGACTGGCTGTTCGTCGCCCATGATTGCGAGCTGCCGCGTCCGGGCAATTACTTGACGATCCAGATCGGCGATTATTCGGTGATCATCACGCGCGGTCGCGACAAGGTCATTCGGGCGCTGCATAATTCCTGCCGCCATCGCGGCTCGCGCGTCTGCTCCGCGGAAAAGGGCACCACCGCCAAGCTCGTCTGTCCCTATCACCAGTGGACCTACGATCTCGACGGATCGCTGCAATATGTCCGCCACATGGGCGAGGATTTCGACAAGGCGCAATACGGGCTGAAACCGGTCCATTGCGAGAGCATCGAGGGCTATATCTTCATCTGTCTCGCCGATGACGCGCCCGATATCGCGCCGCTGAGGGACAGGATCGCGCCCTATATCGCGCCCCACAATATTCGCGAAACCAAAGTGGCCTTCAAGTCCTCGATCGTCGAGAAGGGCAACTGGAAGCTCGTCTGGGAGAACAATCGCGAGTGCTATCACTGCGCCGCCAATCACCCGGAGCTTTGCCGGACCTATCCCGAAGCCGCCTCCGTCACCGGGGTGCAGGGCATGGCGGATGATCCGGAAATCCAGGCGCACTGGGCCCATTGCGAGGCAGCGGGGCTGGAGGCGAAGTTCTTCATCAATCCGGACGGCCAGTTCCGCATCACCCGCATGCCGCTGATCGCGGGGGCGGAAAGCTACACCATGTCGGGCCAGCGCGCGGTGAAGAAGCCGATGGGGCCGAAGACCAACGCCGCCGGCATCGGCGCGCTCCTGCTGTTTCATTATCCCACCACCTGGAACCACTTCCTGGGCGACCACGCGATCTCGTTCCGTGTGCTGCCGCTCGGGCCAGAGGAAACCGAGGTTACCACCACCTGGCTGGTGCCGAAGGACGCGGTCGAGGGCATCGACTACGATCTCGAGGAACTCACCCATGTCTGGACCTTCACCAACGACCAGGACCGCCAGATCGTGGAAGAGAACGCGCGCGGCATCCGCTCGCCCGCCTATGAGCCCGGCCCCTATTGCGAAGAGGATGAGGGCGGCGTGATGCAGTTCGTCGAATGGTACGCGAACACCTCGATTTCGCGGCTTTCCGACACCGCCGCGCCGCTGTCGATCGTTGCCTGACATGATCAAGCCGCAGCCCTTCAAGCATATCGACGAGATGGTGCCGTGGAATGGCCGCGAGCATATGCTCGAATGCGTGGCCTGGACGCCGGAAGCGCCGGACGTGATGACCTTCACCTTCAAGGCGGAGCAGGAAAACATCTGGTTCCGCTATATGCCGGGCCAGTATATCACGCTGGAACTTCCTGTCGGCCCCGAGCCGATTCTGAGAACCTACACGATCTCCTCCAGCCCGACCCGTCCCTTCACCATCGCGGTGACGGTGAAGGCGCAGAAGGACAGCATCGGCACGCGCTGGATGTTCGAGAACCTGCATCCGGGCATGAAGCTGAAGGCGATCGGCCCGCTCGGCGATTTCTCCTACGTTACCAAGCCGGCAGAGAAATACCTGTTCATCTCGGCGGGCTCGGGGATCACGCCGATGATGTCGATGACGCGCGATCTCGGCGACCGCGATCCCGATACCGATATCGCCTTCATCCACTGCGCCCGCTCGCCGAACGACATCATCTTCCGCTGGGAGCTGGAGTACAAGGCGCGCTACATGCCGTTCTTCAATCTCGGCTTCATCGTCACCGAGCTGGAGCGCACCCAGCTCTGGTCCGGGCTGAAGGGTTTTATCGACCGCGCCAAGATCGCGCTGCTGGTGCCGGATTTCCTGGAGCGGCGGGTGTTCTGCTGCGGGCCGGACCCGTTCATGGCGACGGTCCGGGATTCGCTTGAAAGCTCCAGCTTCGACATGGAAAACAACTATTTCCAGGAGACCTTCAAGCCGGAAGCGCCGACGCCGGCGGTCTTTGTCGGCGAAAGCGCGGACGAGGACAGGCGGCTGGTGATCGAATTCGCCGATTCGGGCGTGCGCGCCGAGGTGCCGCCCGGCTTCACGATCCTGCAGACCGCCCGCAATGCCGGGGTCCGCATTCCCGCCGCCTGCGAGAGCGGCATCTGCGGCACCTGCCGCACCATGTGCAAATCCGGCAAGGTCGACATGCAGCACAATGGCGGCATTCTCGATGACGAGATCGAGGAGGGCTATATCCTCGCCTGCTGCTCGCGGCCGCTGACCGATGTCGAGGTCGAGGCCTGACGTTCAGGGCTCGTTGGCCGCAAGGCTTTCCCTGATAAGCGCGACCAGCTGATTGCCGGCGGTTTCGAGCAAACCGGAATTGTCGATCGTCACCACATCGAAATCGCCATGAACCGCCATGGTCGAGCGGGCCAGCCGGGCGGTGATCTGATCGCCGCTTTCGCGACCGCGCGCGGCAAGTCTTGCCGCAAGGATTTCGGGCCGTGCGGTAACATTGACCACGGTGAGCCGGGCAAAGGCCGCGCGGAAATCATCAAGCGCCTTGCGCGAACCGTTGCAGAGCGCCACCCCGCCATTGGCGACAAAGGCGCGGTGTTCGGCCGGAATGCCGTAGTCCAGGCCATGCGCCGACCATGAAACGGCAAAGCCGCCCGCAGCCTTTTTTGCCGCGAAGGCGTCCGGCGCCATGGTGTCGTGGATTTCGCTGTCGTGGTCGCTGGGCCGGGTGATGGCTCGGCGGACCGCCGCAAAGCGCGGGTGGTCGCCAAGAATACCGGCCGCGTAGTTGATCATGCTGTCCTTGCCGGCTCCGCTGGGGCCGACCACGACGATAATCCTGCCCGGCTCGGCCATCCGGTCAGGCCACCCGCTTGCCCGCGCGCCAGACCGCGCGGGTTACCGGCGCGCCGGCGGGGCGGTGGACGCGCACCAGATCGGCCCTCAGCCCCGGCGCGATCCGCCCGCGATCGTCGAGCTTGACGGTTCTGGCCGGCGTCGCCGTCACCATCCTGAGCGCCCGCGGCAGGCTGATCGTCTCGATGGTATCGGCGAGAATGAAAGGGGCATAGAGCAGGCTGAAGGGCACGTAATCCGATGACAGAATGTCCAGCACGCCGCGCTCGGCCAGATCGCGCGCGGCGATATTGCCGGAATGCGATTTGCCGCGCACCACGTTGGGCGCGCCCATCAGCACCGACATTCCAGCCTTGTGCGAGGCGTTGGCGGCCTCGAGGCTTGTCGGAAACTCGGCAACCGCAACGCCGTGGCCGATTGCCTCTTCGACATGGGCCACGGTGGCGTCGTCATGGCTGGCAATGGCGATGCCGCGGGCGGCACAGTGATCGGAAATCATCTGCCTGTGGCGGTCGGAATGTTTTTCGGATTCCGCCTGCCGACGGGCAATGAAGGCGGCGAAAGCCGCGTCGGAAAGCCCACGCTTCGGCTTGTAAAAGAGCTCGTACTGATCGAGATCTGAAAACTGCCGCTGGCCCGGCGCGTGGTCCATCAGCGAGGTCAGCCTGACATGCGGATCGTTCTCGAAGCCGGCGAAATGCTCCATCACATTGGCGGCTGAGACCTCGCAGCGCAGATGCAGGAAGTGCTGGGCCTTCAGCCGGTTCTCCCGCTCGGCCTGCTGGATCGCGTCGGCCATGTCGCGCATCTCGCCGAGATCGAAGCCGTCGGTATCGTCGGAGCCCATGCGCAGGCAGTCGAAAACGGTGGTGATGCCGGACGCTATGATCTGGCTGTCATGGGCCTGGACGGCGGCGATCTTGTCCCAGCGCACGCCGGGACGCGGCGCATAATGGCCTTCGAGATGATCGGTGTGAAGCTCGATCAGACCGGGGACCAGGTAGTCGCCCTCCATGTCCTCGCCATGGCGGGTCGGGTGTCCCGAGATGTCAACGATTTCACCGTCGCGCGCCAGGAGCGCGCCGTGTACGATTTCGTCCTCAAGCACGATCCGCGCATTGGTGAAAACGGCTTCGGCGCTCATTCCTCGCTTTCTCCGGCCCCGGTCTCACTTGTCCCTGTGTCTTCCGCCCCGAAAAGCGTGGTCTGGCCGCCCGTCAGCGGTTGCCAGCGGCGGATGACGAAGGGCGCGCCGCGCCGCTCCTCCATGAACAGGCCGATGCCGGAAATTTCAAGCGGCTTGCCGACAAAGGGGGCGAAATAGTCTTCGATGGCGGTCTCGATCACGTGCATGTCGGTTCCGGTCACCGGTCCGGTCAGCGTCATGTGGAAGCGGAAGTCGTCGAAGACATAAGGGTAACCCCAGCGCTCCAGATTGTCGCGCTCCGTCTCGCTCAATTCCTCCGGCTTGCGCCGCGCGATCTCCTCGTTGGCGAGCGGCGCGCGCATCGGCTCGAAATAGCGCACCACATCGGCGGCGAAATCCTGGAGCGTATCGCTCTCTTGCGCCGGGACGAGGGCGTGAAACCTGCCGAGCTTGCCGAGTTTCAGTTCGGGTATGTCGAACGGGCTGTGCTTGCGGCAGAACACGTCAAAGGCGGCCTCCAGCGCTGCCGGCGTGGCGTTGTCGGCAAGCCGGAACGGCGCCTTCAGCGTGGCGTGGAAGCCGTAGCGGGCGGCCGCCGCCGTCACGGCGCTCATCCGGCCGGCGGCGAGCGCGATACTGTCTGGAAACGGCCGTTCCTCGCCGGCAAAGGCGTCGTAGCCGAGCCAGCGGCTGGCGGCAATCGTCAGGGGATGGTCGATGGCGGGAGTGAAATAGATGGCGTAGCGCAAATCGTTTTCCTTGCCCGAAATGAAGGGAGGATGAGGAAAGTGCAGGGATTCGTCCCTCTTTGCAAGGCGTCCCGTCTTCTTCAATGCGCGGCCCGAGCCGTTGGTTCCGCGCGCGGTGATGTCGCAGGCGCTCAAAGCGACAAGGGCAGCGGATCGCTCCGGTTGCCCTCGCCGAGCGGGCGCTGCATGAACACGGTGTCCAGCCATCTCCCGTGCTTGAAGCCGGTGCCCGTCAGCCGGCCGGCCTCGGTGAAGCCGAGCGCGGTATGAAGCGCGATCGAGGCCGGGCTGGCGCCGCCGATGACGGCGACCATCTGGCGGAAGCCGCGTTGTTCGCATTCCTCGATCAGCCGCGAGAGCAGGCTTTTGCCGACGCCCTTGCCGCGCGCTTGCGGAGAGAGATAGACCGAGTTTTCGACCAGCCAGCGATAGGCAGGCCGCGTGCGGAAGGCGCTGGCATAGGCATAGCCGATGACGCGGTCGCCCTCGACGGCGGCGAGATAGGGGTAATGGGCGGCGGTGATTGCAGACATCCGCGCTTCCATTTCGTCCCGGCCCGGCGGCTCCAGCTCATAGCTCGCGACGCCGTTCAGCACGCATTCGGCATAGATCTCGGTGATCGCGGTAAGGTCGGCGGGCGAGGCGGGGCGGAGAGTTATGGTCATGATTTCTGTCGCGGCGGTTGAAAGCTTCGGAGAACGATAGACCGCTTTCGGGGCCGGGAAAAGCGGGTATGAAAAAGGCGGCCCGGAGGCCGCCTCGATCAGTATTCCATCATCAACCGACTTAGTTCCGGTTGCCGAGCAGGCGCAGCAGGAACAGGAACATGTTGATGAAGTCGAGGTAGAGCGTCAGAGCGCCCATCACCGCCTTGCGGCCAGCCACTTCATGGCCGTCGCCTTCATAATACATTTCCTTGATCTTCTGCGTGTCCCACGCGGTCAGGCCGGCGAAGATCAGCACGCCGAGAACCGAGATCGCGAAGCCGAGCGCGCTCGACTGCAGGAAGATGTTGACGATCATGGCGATGATCACGCCGAACAGGCCGATCACCATGAACGAGCCCATCGCCGACAGGTCGCGCTTGGTGGTGTAGCCGTAAAGCGACAGCGCGCCGAACGAGGCCGCAGTGATGAAGAAGGTCTGGACGATGCTCTGGCCGGTATAAACCAGGAAGATCGTCGACAGCGAAATGCCGGTCAGCGCGGCATAGACCCAGAACGCCGTCTGGGCGGCGGCGACGCTCATCTTGTTGATGCGGAACGCCAGAAAGAAGAAGGCGATCAGCGGAGCGAACATGACGAGCCACTTCAGCGGCGAGGCGTACATGACCTGACCGAACTGGGTAAGCTGAACCTGGCCGCTGGCATCGCCCGATACCGAAGCCGTGAAGATTCCGAAAGCCGCGATACCGGTGATCACGAGGCCAAGAGCCATGAGATTGTAGACGCGCAGCATGTAGGCGCGCAGTCCCTGATCGATTTCAGCACTCGCCTGGGCTCCCGCCTGAGCGTGGTTCTGATAGTTGCGAAGATCAGCCATTGAGTTCCTCTAAAAAAGCCCCTCGTTGTTCACGGTGTCGGGCATCGCCGCAAGGCGACAGCCCAGGCGCCGCTGGGGGGCTCCAGCAAGCCTGGCGATAATATGAGGGGAATGGCAACGCGATACAAGGCATATCCGTTTGGAATCCGTCGGCAAATCCTCAATTTTTCGTAAGAAACGCGCCGGCGGCCTGCAAAACCGCTATCGCAAGCACCATTTCTCCTGCAAAGCCCCTACATCCGGCAATACTGCCGAATGCGATATAAGAGGATATTCATGCGCTATTTCATCGCCGTCATTCTGCCGTGGCTTTCGTTTTTCACCATCGGCAAACCGTTTTCGGGAATCATCTGCCTGATCCTGCAGATCACGCTGATCGGCTGGCCGGTAGCCGCGCTTTGGGCGCTGTTCGCCGTCCAGAACTACTGGGCCGACCGTCGTAACGCCGAACTGATGGACGCGCTGCGCCGCGACAAATAGTCTCGTTTCTTTAGGCCCTCAAAGCTCGCGCAGGTAAAGCGCGGGCTTCTGGCCGAGCAGATGCCAGGTGCCGGCAAGGCCGATGGCGACGGTGACGATCACCGCCCCGGCGACGGTGGCAAGTGCCACCGCCGGCAGCAGCGCGAAGGGCAGCATCATGATCTTTGTCAGCGCATACCATGCCGCAACCGAACCGGCGGCGAGCGCGAAGACGCCGGTTGCGAGCCCCAAGAGCAGATATTCGTAGACGAAGGCCCGGATCAGCGCCGGGCGGGTCGCGCCCAGCGTCTTCATGACCACAGCGTCATGGCCGCGCCGGCGGTTGCCGGCGGCAAGCGCGCCGGAGAGCACGAGCACCGAGGCGATCAGCGCGATGGCCGCCGCCGCCCGGATCGCGGTCGCAAGCTGGCTGACGAGATCGCCCGCAATTTCAAGGGCTGCTTTTACTTCGATCGTGGTGACGGTCGGGAAGGCGCGGGTGACGGCGCCCAGGATTTCGGCATTCTTGGCGGTGTCGGAGCCCGGATCGGTGAGGGTGGCGAGCCAGGCATGCGGCGCGCCGGCGAAGGTGTTGGGCGAAAACACCATCACGAAATTGATCGACAGCGAGTCCCATTCGACGTTGCGAAAATTGGCGATCGTCGCGGTGATATCGCGGCCGAGCACGCTGATGGTCACGGTGTCGCCGAGCTTGAGGCCGAGCTCCTGGCCCTCCTCGGCGGAAAACGACACCAGCGGATCGCCGCTGTAATCCTCCGGCCACCATTCGCCCCCGGCAAGGGTCGAGTTTTCCGGCAGGTCGGCGTCATAGGTGATGCCGCGATCGCCCCTCAGCACCCATTTGGCGTCTTCCGAAGGGGCGTCCCATTCGCTCGCCCGTATATCGTTGAGGCTCAGAATGCGCCCGCGCAGCATCGGCACCAGCGCGAGCTCGCCTTCCGGCGCTTCCTCGGCGATCAACGCCTTGAAGTCGTCGACCTCGCTGCCCTGGATATCGACGAAGAAGAAATCCGGCGCGCGTTCCGGCAGCGAGCGCGAAAGCTCGCGGTTGAGATTGCCGTCGATCAGCGCCAGGCCGACCAGCAGCGTCAGTCCGAGGCCGAGCGAGAGCACGACCGATCCCGTCAGCGCGCCGGGGCGGTGGATATTGCCGACCGCGAGCCTGAGCGATGGCGCGTGCGGACGCGGGGACTTCGCGGCAAGCCATTTGATGGCGAGCGCCACCAGCCGCAGCACCACGAAGGCGCCGGCGACGGAGGCGAGGAACACGGCGGCGACGAACCGTTCCTCGGCGGTGAAGATCGCAAGTGCCGCAAGCAGCGCCAGCGTCACGCCGGTGGCCGCCAGAAACGGCCATGCCGGGCGGCCGCCCTCGTCGAAACTGTGCTCGCGCAGCAGTGCGGTCGCCGGCACATTGCGGGCGGCGGCGAGCGGCAGGATCGCGAAGGCGAGCGCGGTCAGGATGCCGAACAGCGCCGCAAGCGATAGAGCGAGAGGGAAGATGCCGGCGGGGATCGCGATTTCGAGCAGAGAGGAGAGCAGCGGCAGCGCGATCAGCGGGATGATGGCCCCGAAAACGAGGCCGATCGCGATGCCGATCAGCGCCACCAGCATGATCTGCAGGAAATAGATCGCGACCACCATATCGGCGGGCGCGCCCATGCATTTGAAGGCGGCGATCGCGCGGCGGCGGCTTTCGAGATAGGCGCTGACGGCATTGGCAATCCCGACGCCGCCGGTGATCAACGTGGCAAGGCCCACAAGCGTCAGGAATTCCGAAAGGCGATCGACATTCTCGCTGAGCGAGGGCGCCGCGCGGTCGCTGGTGCGGATCTGCCAGCCGGTATCGGGGAACTTTTCCTCCGCCTCGGTCTTTACCGCTTCCGGCGTTGTCGACGGATCGGCGAGCCGCACGCGGTAGCCGTATTCGGCAAGGCTGCCGATCTGGACGAGGCCCGAGGCTTCAAGCGCCTCCCGGCTGATCAGGATGCGCGGGGCGAAGGCGAAGCCTTCCGACAAAGCGTCGGGCTCCTGCACCAGCGTGCCGGAGACGGCGAGTTCGGCATTGCCAAGCAGTAGGCTGTCGCCGGGGGCAAGCCCCAGCCGCTCCGCCAGGAGTGGCGCGACAAGAACGCCGTATCGGCCATCGGTCTCGGCAAGCGCTTCGCCGACGGGCATGGCGGGATCGGCTATGACTTCGCCATAGAGCGGATAGGCTCCGTCCACGGCCTTGATCTCCGCCAGCGACTGGTCTGTGCCGTCGGGAAGCCGCGTCATTGAGCGCATCGTCACCGATTGCGACACCGGCCCCAGCGTCTCGATCCAGGCGAGCGCATCGCCGGATAGCGGCTCGTTGTCGCGCTCGAAGCGGATATCGGCGGCGAGAATCTCGCGGCCGCGTTCGGCAATCCCTGCATTGACGGCGTCGGACACCGAGTTGACGGCGGCGATCGCGGCAACGCCGAGCGCGATGCAGGCGAGGAAAATGTAGAAGCCCGAAAGCCCGCCGCGCATTTCGCGCAGCGCGAATTTCAGCGCGAGGAGAAGGTTAAGCCGGTTTTGCCTCATTGCGCGGCGAGCCCGGCGGGAGAAACGATCTCGCCGGAGCGGACATGGACCTGCCGGTCGCAGCGCGCGGCAAGCGTTGCATCATGGGTCACCAGCACCAGCGTGGTGCCCATCTCGCGCTGGCGAGCGAAAAGCAGGTCCGCGATCTGCGCGCCGGTATCGCCGTCGAGATTGCCTGTCGGCTCGTCGGCGATCAGCACCGCCGGTTCCGGGGCAAGCGCGCGGGCAATCGCCACCCGCTGCTGCTCGCCGCCGGAAAGCTGGCCCGGATAATGGCTGAGGCGATGGCCGAGGCCGACGCTTTCAAGGGCGGCGCGGGCGCGCTCGAAGGCGTCGCGCTTGCCGGCAAGCTCCAGCGGGATCGCGGCGTTTTCCAGCGCCGTCATGTTGGCGATCAGGTGGAAGGACTGGAACACGATGCCGATATTCTCGCCCCTGAATGCGGCAAGCGCATCTTCCGAAAGGCCGGACAAAGGGGTGCCGAGAATGGTGATTTCGCCGCTGTCGAGCCGCTCGAGGCCGGCGATCACCATCAGCAGCGTCGATTTGCCGGAGCCGGAGGGGCCGAGAATGCCGACAGATTCGCCGCTGCCGATGTCAAGCGACATGCCCTTCAGCACATGAACGGCGGCAGTGCCCCTGCCTAATGTCAGGTGGGCGTCTTCAAGTGCAATCAGATTTTCGGACAAATTCGCTTCCCGCTTTGAAATTCGATGATCGGCTCAACACATAGAGGAATACGCAGCTTCGGTCCCGATGGACTGGGTAGAAAACTGGATTTAGGAGTTCGACCATGCGATTAAAAGCGACAGCGCCGATTGTTTTTGCCGCTTTGGCGATTACGGCCACAACGGCAAGAGCGGAAACGCCGCTCGAAATCGTTGTGCTCGGCGACAGTCTGGTCGCCGGCTACGAACTCGCGCCCGGCGAGGATTACCCGTCAAAGCTTGAAACCGCGCTCAAGGAGGCCGGCTACGATGTCGCGATCACCAATGCCGGCGTTTCGGGCGATACCACCAGCGGCGGTCTGGCCCGGCTCGACTGGTCGGTGCCCGACAGCGCCAATGCCGTGATCCTGGAGCTTGGCGCCAATGACGCGCTGCGCGGCCTTTCGCCCGACCAGGCCGCCGAAAACCTGTCGACGATCATCGAGCGGCTGCGGGACCGAGAAATTCCGGTGATGCTGATGGGTATGATGGCGCCGCCGAACATGGGCGCCGATTATGGCGCGGACTTCAACGCGATCTACCCCGAACTTGCCAGCGAGTACGGGCTGGACCTCTATCCGTTCTTCCTCGATGGCGTTGCCACACATGCCGAATATCAGCTTGCCGATGGCATGCATCCCAATGCCGCTGGCGTGGACGTGATGGTCGAAAACACCCTCCCCAGCGTCGAAGACTTCATCCGGTCGATCAGGCCACAGAGCGGGGGACAATCAAATTAACGCTTGCCTCATGGCGGGTTAAATGATTCGCTGAGGTTACGACTAGCAGATTCGGGGAGCTCGCCATGCCGAGAATTTTCACCGCCCTCGAAATCCCGCGCGAACAGGCGTTAAGTCTTTCGCTGTTGCGCGGCGGCCTGCCCGGGGCCCGCTGGATCGATGTGGAAAACTACCACATCACCTTGCGGTTCATCGGCGATGTCGACTTCCGCACCGCCGACGAGGTCGTTCACTGGCTTGACCGGATCGAGCGTCCGTCCTTTCGCCTCAGCCTCGCCGGAACCGGCCATTTCGGCTCCAAGAAGCCGCATTCGATCTGGGCCGGCGTGTCGCCCTCGCCGGAGCTTTTCGCGCTGCAGGCCGATATCGACCGCATCTGTCAGAGGCTCGGGCTGAAGGCCGATCCGCGCAAGTTCATGCCCCATGTCACGCTGGCGCGGCTGCGCGGCGCCAAGGTGTCCGATGTCGTCGATTACCTTTCGGCGCGCGGCAATTTCCAGACCCTGCCGTTCACGGTCGGCCGGTTCGTGCTGATGTCATCGCGCGATTCCGTCGGCGGTGGGCCCTACAAGGTCGAGGAGGCGTTCGATCTCTACGATCCGCAGGATGCCTATAGCTTCGATAACAGCGACTGGCAGCCCGCCAACAGCATGTGGTAGACAGTCTCGAACCCGTCTTCCGCATCGTAATAGGGATCCGGGATCTCTTCGCGTCGGCCGAGCGCGTATTCGCTGAAAAGCACCACGGTCGCATCCGGAGCGGGGCCGGCGAGTCGATTCAGCGCCGTGACATTGTTGAAATCCATGCCGAGGATCAGCGAGAACCGGCTGAAATCCTGCCGGGTGATCTGGCGGGCGCGCTGATTTGCGATATCGAAGCCATGGCGGATCGCCGTCGCCCGTGAGCGCGGATCGGGCAGTTCGCCCTGGTGCCAGTGGCCGATGCCGGCGGAATCCAGCCTGAATTCGTCACGCCGCCCGGCGTTTTCGGCGAGATGGGCGAACAGGCCCTCGGCCAGCGGCGAGCGACAGATATTGCCGCTGCAGACGAACAGGACGGCGTGTTTATGCGGTTGTGCCATGATGTTTGCGCAATTTCATGAACGATATTCTCGAAATGGAGGATGCCATGGATGACACCCGACTGGAACCGGAAGAGCTGAGCACAGCGCTTGACGCGCGCGAGGGCTGGGCGCTTGCCGAAGACGAGACCGCGATCACCCGCGATTTCAAGTTCGCCGACTTCCGCGAGGCCTTCGCCTTTATGAGCGAATGCGCCCTTGCCGCCGAGCGGATGGATCATCATCCCTCCTGGAACAATGTCTATAACAGGGTCGGCGTGTCGCTGACCACCCATTCCTCCGGCGGCGTTTCCGCCCGCGACATCGAAATGTCGAAGATCATGGATGCGGCGGCCCGGCGCTATGGCATTTGATCGTACACGCCCTATATCGCCGGTAACACGGAGTTTGTCATGAGCGATATCAAATATGGCGACATTCTTGAGCCGGGCGACGAGGAGACGCAGGCCGAAAACGAGCGGATCGTGCGCGAGGGCTTCTGGCGCAAGCTGACCCGCACGGCGGCGCGCATTCCCTTTGCGCGCGACGCGGTGGCCGCCTATTACTGCGCCACCGACCGAAACACCCCGCTCGGCGCGCGGGTGGTGCTTTATGCGGCGCTGGCCTATTTCATCATGCCCGCCGATCTCATTCCGGATATCTTCCTGTTCGTCGGCTTTACCGACGATCTGGCGGTGCTGACCACGGCCCTGACCATGATCCGCAGGAACATCGAGGATGAGCACTATGATCGCGCGGATTCGGCGCTGACATCGATCCGCAAGCGCTGATTGGAATGCGATTCCCCCTCTGCCGCAATCTTGCCGTGATTGGCGGCATTTGTCGTGGCATAATCGTCAGGACGCACATGCGCGAGACCAGGCCGGAAACCGTTTCGGTGTTGAGATTTTGGTAACCTCGCTTGCGTATGTATTCGGACAAGTCTCAAAGTCGCGGGGCGCGCATCTTTATGGTGCCGCGACCGGCCCAAAGCAGAGAAAATCGGCAGGATCACATGTTTGCAAAAAGAATCGTCCTCGTACTGGTACTTCTATTCACCGGCGCCTCGATCGCTTCCGCGCAGACGCCGACGCCCATCCAGAAATTCGATGCGTGGGTCGCCTATTCCTACCAGTCGGATGCCGGCAAGGTTTGCTACGCCCTTTCGGTGCCGGCCAAGAAGGAACCGTCCAATGTCGATCACGGCGACAATTTCTTCGTGGTGACCAAATATCCGGGCCAGAACGTCTCGCTGGAGCCGCAGGCGATGATGGGCTTCACCCTCAAGGAAGGCTCGACTATCGATGTCGTGGTCGATGGCAAGAGCTTCCCGATGTACCACAAGGGCAAGGGCGGCTGGCTTGAAAACGCCGCGCAGGAGCCGACGCTGGTGGCCGCCATGAAGGCCGGCCGCACCATGGAGGTGGACGCCACCTCCGCCCGCGGCACCAAGACGTCCCACACCTATTCCCTGATCGGCATCACCGCGGCGCTGAACAAGATCAGCACCTGCAACTGATCAAGCGCTGACTGACGCCAGGAACCCGGCTCCGGCCGGGTTTTTGCATTTCAGCGGCAGACTTCGAGGAAATCATCAGTGGCATCGCCGGCGGCTTCCGGTCTATAAAACCCGCACTCTCGATTGAAAGGGCGATCCCATGATACCTGTCGACGATCTCGTTGGAATGAAGGTTCTGATAACGGGCGCAAGCTCCGGCATTGGCGCTGCGGCCGCAGTCGCCTTTTCCCGCTCCGGGGCCGAGGTGTGCCTGCACTATTACAGCGGCAGGGAGGCGGCCGAAACGCTGGCGGCGGAGCTGAGAGCGGCTGGCGGCAAGGCCCATGTGGTTGGCGGCGATGTCTCGCGCGCGCCGGATACCGAGCGGATCGTCAAGGAAGCGGCGGAGCTGATGGGCGGGCTCGATTGCCTGGTCAACAATGCCGGCGCTATCGGCCGGGTCGCGGTCTCCGATTTCGATGAGGCGATCTATGAGCAGGTCTTCGATCTCAACACCCGCTCGATCCTCAGAATGGTGCGCCACGCAACACCCCTGCTCAGGGAAAGCGATCGCGCCTCGATCATAAATCTCGGCTCCATCGCCGCGCGCCATGGCGGCAACAAGGGGTCGGGGGTCTATGCCGCGGCCAAGGCAGCCGTCCATTCCTTGACGCGCAGCCTTGCCAAGGAGCTTGCCGGCGACGGCATCCGCGTCAATGCGCTCGCGCCGGGCGTCATCGAGACGCCGTTTCACGACGAGACGCCGCATGCGGCCATGAACGCGGCGCTGAACGCGATTCCGCTCGGCCGCCTCGGCACGGCGGAGGATTGCGCCTGGAGCTTCGTGTTCCTGGCCTCGCCGACCATGGCCGGCTTTATCACCGGCCAGATCATCGACATCAATGGCGGGCAGTATATGCCGTAAGTTGGCGGCGCCGGCTTTCTTCGCGGCGCCGCATCGGGCCGATCAGGCGCTTTTGACGAAGCGCTGGTTGCGTTCCATCAATAGGCCCCAGTTCTGGGCGGAAGCGAGGTGAAGAGCGATGGCGTCCGTCCAGCCCTTTTCCGTCCATTGCTTCAGGGTTCTGGCGGGCAGCGCGCGGTAACGTTCGATATCGATCACGCTGAAGCCGTCGAGGCGGTAGCGCGACTTGTCCGGGAAATCCATGTCGACATGGCGGGCGACCAGAATATCCGCCTCGGAAATCGCCTTCAGGAAGGCGGTATCCTGCGCGCGGTGCTGGTGATAGGCCTCGCACAGATGCAGCATCGGCTCGACCGCCTTGCTGGCGGTGCCATCCTCGTTGAAGATCGGCGCTGCATCCGGCGCTTCGGAAAGCGGCTTGATCCGGCCGCTCTCGCTGTCATAGGCGAGGTAGCGGGTGTCCTGGTCCGGCGACTGCACCAGAATGAAGGGATAGCGGCGGATATAGGCCGGAATGTAGGTGTGCGCCGCCCAGGCGCCGCCTTCCTCGAGCATCAGGTTGCGGCCCTGTTTCAAGCCGACGATCGCGACCGGCGAGGGTTCCTTGTCCCCGACGAACACGATCGGATAATGCCGGATCGAGGGCATGAATTCGCTGACCGAAAGCGGGATTGCCGTGGCCTCGGCCGTGAAGGAAAAATCCTGGCTGCCGACAAGCCCCATCGCCTTGTGGTCCTCGAAGCGCAGCACCTGCGGCTTCCTGTAGAAAAGCGGCAACTGGGTTTGGGTGGTCATTGAATTATGGTCTCCTCTCGGCCCTGTCCGGTATGACGTACCGCTCTCTTACATGGGTTGCCGGAACGGAACAATCGCTGATCTCTTCTCGATTCGTCTTGCCTGAGTTGCAGGTTATAATTCCCTTTACCTCTGGTTGACATTACAAGCGGAGATTGAGAAAGTTAACTACTTGTTAATCTGACGAGTGACTGGAGAGGGACAATGAAATATCTGACATGTGTCGTGCTGGGCGCGGCCGCGCTCGCGGCTGGCTGCGGCAACAATGGCAATGATGGCATCGCGACCAACGCGCTTGGCTATTACGGGGACGTGAACTGGGACACGGGCCGGATCGACGGGTCGGGGACGGCGGAGGCCGGCATTCGTGTCAACGACGATGACAGCGTGACCGTTCAGATCAATGAGGGGCCCTATTCCGGAGAAACCACAACATTCTATTACGATGGCGACGGCGTTTATTATTCCGACGATGCCGATGCCTATCTGCAGCTCGGCTATTTCGATAATCCGAACGTCAAGGATGGTCCGGTGGTGGCCCTGATCGACGTTGGTGGTGATGACGAAGAGCTAACCCTGATGGCGCTCCGCTCGAGCAACGACATGACGGCCGAATCCGACATGCCGCTCTCCGGCTTTGCCACCTATACCGGCAGCCATCTGGGCGGGGCGACGATCCCCGGCCAGTATCTCGATTATATCGAGGGCGGTTTCCAGGCCAATGTCGATTTCGGCGCCGGTCAGCTTGCCGGCGCCATGCAAAGCGATCTCGGCGATATCACCTTCGATGCCACCATTTCCGGGGCCGAGTTCAACTCGAACGCCAATTCGATCGCGATCGGCAATGATTATGGCGTCATCAACCAGGGGGCTTCGTCCGTCGAGGGCGGCTTCTACGGCGCTGGCGCTGCCGGCATGGCGGGGACCTATAAGCTGAACGGGCAGGGGTCGCTGGATGGCGCGGGCGCCGTCGGCGCCTTCGTCGCCGACCGGGACTGACTGTCGCCATTGTGATCGCGGGTCGCTTTCGGCCCGCGGTCATTCATCGGGAGATATCCCGGTCAATGGAGCGGTCGCCTTCCGCAAGTGTGCGGGTTCGTTCTAGGCATGTAATTCAAGCCTTTTCGCAGACCTCGGGCAAACCCCATCCGGTCGCGAAACGCAGTGGTACAGAGTTCGCGGTCATCGGATGCAGTTTTCGCGCCTCATTCTCCGTATGAAACGAAAGGCGGCGGCGGCCGCCATGGCAGTCTTGGTCATCGGCCTTTCGGGCGGCGCGGCGTTGGCCGCCAACCCGTTTCCCGAGATCAAGATGCTGATCGAATCGGGTCAGTATGATCAGGCGATGGCGCTCTCGGCGCATCTGACCCGGGATCCGGAAATGTCCGCCCTGTCGCAGAAATTCACCTATGCGCTGATCCTGAAGCGCCAGGGCAAGCTGAAAGAGGCAGCGGGGATCATGCGCGCGATCCTCGCGGAAAAGCCGAACCTGTCGCGCGTGCGCCAGGAACTTGCCCATACGCTTTCGCTGATGGGCGAGAAGAAGGCCGCGATCTACCATTTTTCGATCCTGGCTGACAATGCGCCGAGCGAATCGCTGCGCTCCTTCTACGAGGATTTCATCGATCGCGTGAACCTCGATCGGCCATGGACGCTCGGCGGTTATGTGGCGATCGCCCCCAGCACCAACATCTCGAATTCGACCGACGAGGACCTCGTTCATATCGGCGGCATTCCGCTTGTGCCCGGCGAAAAGGCCGAAAGCGGCGTCGGGCTGAACTATGGCGTGAACGGCACCTATACGTTCGAACTTGTCGACGATCTCTCGCTCACCTTCGGCGGCTCGGTCACCGGCCTCGCCTATAAGGAAACCGTCTATAACCAGACCCAGTTTGGCGGCTTCTCGCAGCTTTCCTGGCGCATGGATCCCTGGATCTTCAGCGGCGGCATCGCGGCGGAGCGGGTGCTCCTGGGCAATGAGCCTTATCGCGTGGGCTATGGTCCGGTGTTTTCGGTGCGGCGGTCGTTCGGCGCCTTCGGCGTCACCTCGGCAAGCGTTTCCTATCAGTGGCTGGATTACGACGAGGTCGATGCCTTTGACGGCTATCAGGTCGGTTTCAGCCTCAACCACCGCTATGCGCTGACGGCGGCGAGCAGCATCCGCCTCGGCGGCGGCTACAACTATGTCCATGCCGAAAACGACATCAACTCTTATGATGGCTACAATCTGAACGCCAAATATGCACGCGAATGGTCGGGCGGCATCCTCACCGATATCGCGGTTTCGGGCACGCTTCTCGATTATGTCGGCGATTTTCCGCTGATGACCGAGTCGCGTCTCGACCGGCGCATCGATATCGAAGTCGGCGCGACGTTCCGCACGCTGGCGATGAAGGGCTTCGCGCCGCGGCTGGAATACGCCTATTCGCAGAACTTCTCGAATGTCGAGCTCTACGACTATAACAAGAGCACGGTCTCGCTGTTCGTGACCAAGCAGTTTTAGGGCTCAACCCTGCCGCTGCGCGGCAGCCTGCAGGAACTCGACCTCGCGTCCCGGGCGGATGATCGCGGCGGTCAGCCGGCCCTTGGCATAGGCGCCGGTGTCGATCGAGATCACGCCGTTGGCGATGATCGGCCGGTCGACCACGGTATGGCCGTGGACGATCCATGTGCCGTCCTCGCGCGGCAGTTGCCCGAACGCCGGATGCCCCCAGGTCAGGTTGGCCGGGCGCTGGTTCTCCAGCGGCTTGCGGGGGTCGGCGCCGGCATGCACCACGGCGACATTGCCGCTTTTCCAGAGCCGTGGCATTTCCTCCAAAAAGCCGGTCATGTCGCCGAGCTGCTGGAGCAGGGCATCGCGAACCACGGAAAAATTGCGGTCCGCCAGCGCGTTGCCGAGGGAAATTTCCTTGAAGCTCTGAAGCGTCTGCAGCCCGCCATTGCGCAGCCAGCGCTCGCCCTTTTCTTCCGGCGCTCTCAGGAAGTCGAGCAGCATTTCCTCATGGTTGCCCTTGAGACAGAGGATATCGCCGTCGCGGGTCTGGCGCTCGTGGAGCATTTTCAACACGCCGGCGGAATCCTCGCCGCGGTCGATATAATCGCCGACATGGATGATCTTCATACCGCGCGCGGCGGCGGCGATCTTGTCCCACAGCGCCGCGAGCGCATCGGCGCAGCCATGAACATCGCCGATCGCGGCAAAGCCCTCGTCCGGCGTCGGCAGACCGCCGCAAAAGGACGGCGGCATGGGCTCCGGACTTGCCGGGGCGGGACGGGAGAACAGGCGGCGTAGCGATTTCATCGGCGCTCCAGCGCAAGACAGCATGGGTCGCGGACGCGACCGGAAAACATGCACCGACGCTAACAGAGATGAGGGCCGGCGGGCAAGAACCCTGCCGGCCGGCAGATTGCCTCGCTATTCCGGCTGTCCGTAATAGGCGGTCGCGCCGTGCTTGCGCAGGAAGTGCTTGTCGAGTAGTTCCTGCTCGATCGGCTGAAGGTTCGGCTCAAGCTGCAGCGAAGACAGCGCCATGTCGGCGATGCATTCCACCGCGACGGCAACCTCGACAGCCTTGGCGACGGTCTTGCCCCAGGTGAACGGCGCATGGCGGTTGACGAGCACGGCGGGAAAATCGAGCGGATTGAGGTTCTTGAACCGCTCGACGATGACATTGCCGGTCTCCCACTCATAGGCGGACGCGATCTCCTCCGGCGTCATTTTCCGGGTCACCGGTATCTCGCCGTAGAAATAATCGGCATGGGTGGTGCCGAAATTTGGGATGGCGCGGCCGGCCTGGGCAAAGGCGGTGGCGCGGGTCGAATGGGTGTGAACCACGCCGCCGATCTCCTCGAAGGCCAGAAACAGGCAGCGGTGCGTGGGCGTATCGGAGGAGGGGCGCATATTGCCCTCCACGATCTTCCCATCGAAATCCACGATCACCATGTTCTCCGGCGCGAGATCGGCATAGCCGACCCCGCTCGGCTTGATCGCGAACACGGCCCTGTCGCGATCCACCGCGCTGGCATTGCCGAAGGTGAGGTTGATCAGCCCCTGTTTCGGAAGCGCTATATTGGCCTCATAGGCCTCGCGCCGGATTTCCTTGTACATGGCTTTCTCCTCAAGCCTTGATGCCGAGGCCGAGATGCCAGTAGATCTCGTTGTTCCTGAGATCCTGTTTGAACCGGTCGAGGCGGGTGTCGTCGTTGATGACGGCGAGCTCGATGCCGGCCATGGTGGCGAAATCCTCAAGCATTTCGGTGGTCACGTCGTTGGAATAGGCTGTGTGGTGCGCCCCGCCGGCCAGAATCCAGGCGGAAAGCGCGGTCTTGAAGTCCGGCTTGCATTCCCACACGGCGCGGGCGACCGGCAGCTTCGGCAGATCGGGATGCGTAACCGAGGTCACCTCGTTGACCAGCAGGCGGAAGCGGTTGCCCATGTCCATCAGGCTGGCGTTGAGTGCCGGGCCGAGCTTCGCGTTGAAGACCATGCGCACCGGATCGGCCTTGCCGCCGATGCCGAGCGGGTGGATTTCGATCGACGGCTTGCCATCCGCGATCGACGGGCAGATTTCCAGCATGTGCGAGCCGAGTACCTGCTCGTGGCCGGGCGCCATGTGGTAGGTGTAGTCCTCCATGAAAGAGGTCGCCCCGCTCATGCCGTGGCCCATCACCTTCAGCGCGCGCACCAGCGCGACCGTCTTCCAGTCGCCCTCGCCGGCAAAGCCGTAGCCGGCCGCCATCACCCGCTGGGTCGCCATGCCCGGCAGGGTCTCCATGCCGTGCAGGTCCTCGAACGTATCGGTAAAGCCCTTGAAGCCGCCGGCCTCGAGAAAGGTCTTGAGGCCGAGCTCCTGGCGTGCGGCGTTCAGCAGGCTGTCATGGCGATCGCCGCCCTTTTTCAGAACGTCGGCAACATTGTATTCGTTCTCATAGCTCGCCGCGAGATCGGCGACATCGCTGTCGGAGAGCGTGTTCATCACGTCGACGAGATCCATGATGCCGTAGCCGTTGACCGAAAAGCCGAGCTTCATTTCGGCCGCGACCTTGTCGCCCTCGGTGACGGCGACTTCGCGCATATTGTCGCCGAAGCGGCAGAACCGGCCGCCCTGCCAGTCGTCCCAGGCACGCGCGGCGCGCATCCAGGCGTCGATGCGGGCATGCACTTCCGGGTCGCTCCAGTGGCCCGCGACCACCTTGCGGCCGAGCCGCATGCGGGTGTGGATGAAGCCTGCTTCGCGGTCGCCATGGGCGGCCTGGTTCAGGTTCATGTAGTCCATGTCGATCGTGTCCCACGGCAGGTCGCGGGCATATTGGGTATGGAAGTGCAGGAACGGCTTGTTGAGCAGGTTGAGCCCGCGGATCCACATTTTCGACGGCGAGAAGGTGTGCATCCACAGGATCAGACCGCCGCATTCGGGATCGGAATTGGCGCGCACCGCCAGTTCGGTCGCTTCCGCCGGGCTTTTGACCACGGGCTGCGGCACGATTTCGAGCGGCAGATTGCCATCCGTCGACAGCGCGGTGGCGATCTCGGTGAATTGTGCGTCGACCTGGGCGAGCGTTTCGGGGCCATAGAGATGCTGCGAGCCGCAGACGAACCAGATTTTCAGTGGTTTGAGGCCGATCATGTTTATCCTCCGGAATGTGAGCGCGTCGGTGGATTGTCGTTTTCCGTTCTGACGCGCGTGAAGCAAGTGTGTGGCGCTTTCGCGCCCTGTTATGCGGCGCGAACCCTGTCGCGGATTTCGATCAGGTCCTTCATGATCTTCGACAGGTCGGAATCGCGGGTAATCCCGCCGAAACCGTCGTGCAGGGTCAGGTAGAGACCATAGAGCTCCTCATAGACCGCGACGTTTTCGGGGATCGGGTCGTAGCGGATATCCTTCAGCCCGGTCATCGCCCGCGTGGTCGCCTTGATGTCCTCATGGGCGCCGGCGACGGAGGCGGCGGCCACGGCCGCGCCCAGCGCGCAGGTCTGCGCCGAACGGGTCACAAGCATCGTCCGGTTCATGACGTCGGCATAGGTCTGCATCAGCATCGGGTTCTTCTCGGCGATGCCGCCGGCGCAGACGACCTTGTCGATCGGCACGCCGTAATCGGTCATGCGCTCTACGATGGCGCGCGCGCCGAAGGCGGTGGCCTCCACCAGCGCGCGGTAAATCTCCGCCCGGGTCGAATATAGCGTCTGGCCAAGAATGAGACCCGTCAGGCGCTGGTCGACCAGAATGGTGCGGTTGCCATTGTTCCAGTCGAGCGCCAGGAGCCCGCTTTGGCCGGCCTTCATGCCAGCCGCCTCGCGCGAAAGCTCGTCATGCAGCGCCGGGCCGCCCTGGCAGACGCGCTCGACCCACCATTTGAAAATATCGCCGACGGCGGATTGTCCCGCCTCGATGCCGTAGAAACCCGGCAGGATCGAGCCCTCGACAATGCCGCAAAGGCCGGGAATGGTGTCCGATTTCGACAGATCGACGATCGCGCAGTCGCAGGTGGACGTGCCGATGACCTTGACCAGCATGCCCTCCTCGATGCCACAGCCGATCGAGCCGAGATGGTTGTCGAAAGCGCCGGTGGCGATCGCGATGCCCTCCGGCAGGCCGAGTTTCTCCGCCCATTCGGCGCATAGCGTGCCGGCGGGCACCGAAATGTCCTGCGCGGTGTCATAAAGCCGGTCGCGCAGGTCGGCGATCGCGGGATCGAGCATGCCCAGGAATTCCTTGTCCGGCAGGCCGCCCCATTTGGGGTTGTAGAGCCCCTTGTGGCCGGCCGCGCAGACGCCGCGCTTGATATCGACGGGCGCCTTGACGCCGGAAAGCACCGAGGGGATCCAGTCGGCAAGCTCGACCCAGGAGGCCGCCGCATCAAAGACAGCGCGGTCGACATTCAGGCAGTGCCAGATCTTCGACCACCACCATTCCGATGAATAGGTATCGCCGACCATGGCGAGATAATGCGGCCGTTCGGCCTTGCCGAGCGCGGTGATCTTCTCGGCCTCGCGCCAGCTCGTATGGTCTTTCCAGAGCCAGCAATGGGCGTTGAGATTGTCGGTAAATTCCGGGTCCATCGCCAGCGCGCCGTTTTGCGCGTTGACCGGAAGCGGGCTGGAGCCGGTGGTGTCCACGCCGATGCCGATCACCTTCGCGGCATCGAATTTCTCGTGCCGGGCCGCCTGTTCCAGCGCGCCGCGAACGCTCGCTTCCAGGCCCTGCAGATAATCGGCCGGGCTCTGGCGCGCCAGCAGCGGATCATCCGCGTCGAGCATTACGCCCTGATCGCCGCTTGGATAATCGAAGACATGGGTGCCGTATTCAAACCCGTCATCGCAACCGACGACCAGAGCGCGCACCGAGTTTGTGCCGTAATCGATACCGATGGAGAACATGGGTGCCTCGCCTAAACCATTCATTTATTCGCGGGTCCCCGGCAGGCCGGAGACTGTGCTGTTGTTTTCATTGTGCTGTTGCCCGCTCCGTGGTCAAGCGCAGCAAGCCTTTCTGCAGCAGGATGAACAGGAGCAGAAGAATACCGATGGCGATCTTGGTCCACCAGCTCGACAACGTCCCGTCGAAGACGATGTAGGTCTGGATCAGGCCCATGGTCAGCACGCCGAACAGCGTGCCGAACACATAGCCCGCGCCGCCCGTCAGCAGCGTGCCGCCGATCACGACGGTGGCGATCGCCGTCAGCTCGGTGCCGACGGTTGCGAGCGGATAGCCGGAGCCGGTGTAGATCGCGAACACGATGCCGGAAAGCCCGGCCATGAAGCCGGAAAAGGCATAGATCGAGACCGTCGTGCGCCCGATCCGCGAGCCCATCAGCCGCGCCGTCTGCTCGCCGCCGCCAAGCGCGAACACATTGGCGCCGAACCTTGTCTTGTGCGCGACCAGGTGTCCGGCGACGAAGGACAGCAGCATGACGATGCCGATCAGCGTCAGCCGGCCCTTGCCGGGCATCACCCAGTAGGTCTTCTGCAGCATGTTGAAGAATTCATTGTCGATCGGCACGGAATCGATGGTCAGCATATAGGCGACGCCGCGCGCCAGGAACATGCCGGCAAGCGTGACGATGAAGGCCGGCATGCCGAGCGTGTAGATCAGCCAGCCCATCGCCGCGCCGAAGGCCGTGGTAACGGCCAGAAGCAGTGCGAAAACCACCAGCGGATGGAGCCCGGTATCGCGCAGCAGAACCGAGATGAACACGCCGGAAAACGCGATCACCGAGCCGACCGAAAGATCGATGCCGCCCGACAGGATCACCACCGTCATGCCGACGGCGACGATGCCGAGATAGGCATTGTCGGTGAGCAAATTGCCCACCACCCGCGTCGACAGCATGAACGGGAACTGGATGTAGCAGATCGCATAGGCGACGATGAAGATCGCGATCGTCGCATAGAGCGGATAGAGGCGCGGATTTCTCATTCTCCCGCCTCCTGTGCGGTTTTGCGGGCAAGCAGTTTCTGCCGCAGATATTTCAGGTCGCCGGTAATATTGGGCGATTGCAGAACCAGGATGAAGATCACCAACACCGCCTTGATCACCAGATTGTATTCCGACGGGAAGCCGGCGAGCAGAATGCCGGTGTCGATGGTCTGGATGATCATCGCGCCGATCACCGCAGCCGATATCGAGAACCGCCCGCCCATCAGCGAGTTGCCTCCGACGACGGTGGCGAGCACGGCGTCGAGTTCGAGCCAGAGGCCGGCATTGTTGGCATCCGCGCCGCGGATATCGGCGGTGATGATGATGCCGGCCAGCGCCGCGCAGAAGCCGGAGGCCATGTAGACGGCGATCAGCAGGACGCGGGCATTGATGCCGGCCAGCGCGCTCGCCCGCCGGTTGACGCCGATCGCCTCGATCAGAAGTCCGAGCGCCGTGCGCCGCACCAGCAGGATCGCAAGCGCCGCCGTCAGCACCCAGATCCACACGGGCACCGGCATGCCGAGCACGGAGCCGGAGCCGAGAAAGGCAAAGCCCGGCAGGTTGAATGTGAGGATCCGCCCCTCGGTGATGAGCTGGGCGATGCCGCGCCCGGAGATCATCAGGATCAGCGTGGCGACGATCGGCTGGATGCCGATGAAGGCGACCAGCACGCCGTTGAAGAGGCCCGCCGCGAGACCGGCAATGACCGCCATGGCGATGGCTGCCGCAAGGCCATATCCCGCGCCGATGGTGGCGGCCGCCATCGCGCCGGTAATCGCGATCACCGTGCCGACGGAAAGGTCGATGCCGCGGGTGGCGACCACCAGCGTCATGCCGATCGCGAGCAGCGCCACCGGCGCGCCGCGCTTCAGAACATCGATCACCGGCCCGACGAAGCGGCCGGACGAATATTCGATCTGCAGGAAGCTCGGAAAGAACAGGCTGACGAGGGCCACCAGAACCGCGAGCGTGATCAGTTGCGGGACGACGCGTTTCAGTCCGGCGGGCATTACACGGCCTCCGTTTTCTTGGAGGAGGCGATCGTCTTGACGATATTGTCGGTGGCGATCTCCGCGCCGGTCAGTTCGGCGACATGGCGGCGGTCGCGCACGACGATCACGCGGTCGGACACCGCGATCAGTTCGTCAAGCTCGGATGAAATGATCAGGATCGCCATGCCCTCCTCGGTAATGGTCTGGATCAGGTGCAATATCTCGGCATGCGCCCCGACATCGATGCCGCGCGTCGGCTCGTCGAGGATCAGGAAGCGCGGGTTCATGGCCAGCCAGCGGGCAAGCACCACCTTCTGCTGGTTGCCGCCGGAGAGTTCGCCGATCGGCTTTTCCGCGCTGGAGGTGCGGATATCGAGCTTCTCGATATATTCTGCGGCCAGCCGGTCCTGCTCGGCGCGGCTGATCGGGCGGGCCCAGCCGCGCCGCGCCTGAAGCGCCAGCGCGATGTTCTCGCGTACCGACAGATCGGCGATGATGCCGTCGGTCTTGCGGTCTTCCGGCGCAAAGCCGAAGCCGGCCGCGATCGCATCGCGCGGATTGGCGATCGAGATCTTGCCGTTGTCATCGGAGATCGAGCCGGACTGGGCGCTCCGCACGCCGAAGATCAGTTCCGCGGTTTCGGTGCGGCCGGAACCGAGCAGCCCGGCAAGCCCGACCACCTCGCCGCGATGGATGTCGAGATCGAAGGGTTCGATGAAATTGCGCTTGCCGAAATCGCGGACCTTGATCAGCGGTTCGCTGCCCACCCGGCCTTCGGTGCCGCGGCGCTGGGCGTCGGCTTCGCTCTCGTCCAGCTCGCGGCCGAGCATGTGGGAAATCAGCCGCACCCGGTCGAGCTCGGCGGTCTTTTCGGTGGTGATCTTGCAGCCATTGCGCAGCACGGTCACGCGGTCGGTGAGCGCGAAGACCTGATCGAGGAAGTGGGAAACGAAGATGATGCCGAGACCCTGATCGCGCAGCTTGCGCACCACGTCGAAAAGCATCTCGACCTCGCGGGCGTCGAGGCTGGCGGTCGGCTCGTCGAGGATCAGCACCTTGCCGGAAAGCGCCACCGCGCGGGCGATGGCGACGATCTGCTGGACGGCGACCGAATAGCTGCCGAGATCGCGATTGACATCGATGTCGAGGCCGTAGCCGGCGATCATCGCTTCGGCCTCGCGGCGCATCGCGCCGCCGTCGATGATGCCGAAGCGGCGTGGTTCGCGGCCGAAGGTGAGGTTCTGCGCGACCGTGAGGTTCGCAAGCAGGTTCACCTCCTGATAGACCGTGCCGATGCCGAGATCCTGCGCCTCCAGCGTCGAGCGGGGGGAAATGGTCTGGCCCTCCAGCGTGATCGTGCCTTCGTCGCGGCTATAGGCGCCGGTCAGGCATTTGATCAGCGTGGATTTGCCAGCGCCGTTTTCGCCGAGCAGGGCGTGCACTTCGCCGGCGGCAAGCTCGAAGCCGACATCGTCGAGCGCCTTCATGCCGACGAAGCTCTTGGTGAGGTTTTGAATTGTCAGAAGCATTTTCGAGCACCCTGGATCGATCGCGCGGCGCCTTTGTCTTGCAAGCAATGTCGGCGGGCGAGACGCCCGACCGAAATATGCTCCAGGCGTGCCGAGGCGGCCGGGACCCCGATGACCCCGACCGCGCCCGGGAGGATGGCTTAGTAGCCGAGGCTCTTGCGGCGCTCCGCCTCACCCGCGGGATCGTCTGCCTGGGTGTAGAGCTTGGATTCCGTCTGGATGAATTTCGGCGGCATGGTGCCGTCGGCCCAGTATGCTTCCAGAGCATCGAAGGCGGGGCCCGCCATGTTCGGCGTCAGCTCCACGGTGGCATTCGCCTCGCCGGCGGCCATGGCCTGGAAATAGTCCGGAACGGCATCGATCGCGACGATCAGGATATCGGAACCGGGCTTCAGGCCGGCTTCCTTGATCGCCTGGATGGCGCCGACGGCCATATCGTCATTATGCGCATAGAGCGCGCAGATATCGGCCCCGCCGTTTTCGGCCTGCAGGAAGCTTTCCATGACTTCCTTGCCCTGCGAGCGGGTGAAGTCGCCGGTCTGGCTGCGGACGATCTCGATGTTGGAATGGCCATCGATGGCATTGCGGAACCCGGTGGCGCGGTCGATCGCCGGCGAGGAGCCGGTCGTGCCCTGAAGTTCCACAACGCGGCAATCCTTGTCGCCGACCTCGTCGACCAGCCAGCCGCCGGCCACTTCGCCCTCATGCACGAGGTTGGAGCCGACCGCCGTCAGATAGAGATCGTCGGAGCTGTCGACCTGGCGGTCGAGCAGGACGACCGGAATGTCGGCATCCTTGGCTTCTTCCAGCGCGCTGTCCCAGCCGGTGGCAACGACCGGCGCGAGCAGGATGGCGTCAACGCCCTGGGCCACGAAGGCGCGGATGGCGGCGATCTGGTTTTCCTGCTTCTGCTGGGCGTCGGAGAATTTCAGGTCGATGCCGCGCTCTTCGGCCTGCTGCTTGGTGAGCGTGGTTTCCGCTGCGCGCCAGCCCGATTCGGAGCCGATCTGCGAGAAGCCGACGGTCTGGGCCGAGGCGGCGGCTGCCGTCATGGTGATGGCGGCGACGGTTGTAAGCAATAGAGACTTCATCTGTTATGTCCTCCCGTTAACAGAACGCGGCAAGGCTTTGCCGCAGATGCGGGCGGCGCCTATGAGCCGCCCGGCAATACGCCGAGACATTCCGCACGGTCGGGGGCATGTCCTCCCGCCACGACCGTTCGTCTTGCGGCAGCCGGCAGGTTTCCCGGCCCGGCTTCCCGCAAAAAATGTCCTTGCGATGAGGGGAGTGTTGCAATTTACCGCTATAGGGACAAATGAATAATCGTGTTTCTGATATAGCAGAAATGGTATGGATATGACGTCAGACGGCGAGCGCTACAGCGGACAGGACGAATTCATCCGGCGCGGACTGCGGTTTTCTCAGATGCGTCTGATCGCGCTGCTCGACCGCAAGGGCCAGATATCATCGGCCGCCGCCCAGCTCGGCATGACCCAGTCCGCGGCCTCCCGGCTGTTGTCGGAACTGGAGCACACGGTGGGCGCCAAGCTCTATGAGCGCCACGGCCGCGGCGTCGAACTGACCGAGGCGGGCCAGGCGATGGCCGAGCAGGCGCTGGTTATCCTCAACCAGCTCGATTACGCCCATCGCGAGATCGCGCAGATCGTCGAGGGCGCGCGCGGGCTGGTGCGCATGGGCGCGGTGACCGGCCCCTCGCTGCAACTGATCATGCCGGTGATCCGGCAGCTCAGGAGAGATTTTCCCGAGATCGAAGTTTCGGTGCAGGTGGATACCTCGGACAAGCTCGCCGAGGCGCTGTTCTCCCACGCTGTCGATTTCTACATCGGTCGCCTGCCGGAGGATATGGACGCGAAATCCGTGACCATGCGGCCGCTCGGCGTCGAGCCGGTGACCATGATTGCGGGCGTTCACCATCCGCTCGCCGGCCGGGAGTCGATCTCGATCGGCGAGTGCCTTGACTATGACTGGGTGATGCAGCCTGTCGGCACGCCGCTGCGGCGCTCGGTCGAGGCGCATCTGATGGCCAACGGCTTCCAGCTTCCCCGCCATGTCCTGGTCACCACGTCGCCGCTGCTCTCGCTCGCCATGATCGCGGAGACAGACGCGGTGACGCCGGTCGCGCGCCCGGTGGCGGACTTCTTTCATACCGGCGGCAAGCTCGGCGCGGCGATCTGCCAACTGCCCGTGCGCGAGGGCATCGATGTCAGCGCCTATTCGATCATCCAGCGCGTTTCGGCGCTGCAGCCGCCGCCGGTCAAGCGCGTGCTGGCCTTGATCGAACGCGAGATCGCGCTCCATCCCGACCAGTTTCCCGAAAGCGGCGCGCGGCGCCCGCAGAATTGATCTTAGTCAATGCGCGCTCCTGTGAGAGGGGCAGATTGAGGGCATCAATCCTGCACAAGGGAGCACATAGCCATGTTTACGAAGATCATCGTTCCTGTCGATATTTCGACCCTCGACAAGGGCGCCGATATCTTCAGGAAAGCCGCCAGCCTTCTGGACGAAGGCGGGAAGATCATTCTCCTCCACGTGGTGGAGGAAGTGCCCTCTTACCTCGCGATCGACGTGCCGGCCGATCTCATCGAAAACGCCACCGACGAGGCGCAGGACAAGCTCGTGAAGCTGCGCGACGACACCGGCATTGATGCTGAGATCGAATTGCGCAGCGGCCCGCCGGCGCGCGAAATTCTTGCCTGCGCCAAGGAGCAGGGCGCCGACCTGATCATCATCGCCTCGCATCGGCCCGATTTCTCGAACTATCTGTTGGGATCGACCGCCGACAGGGTCGTGCGCCATGCCGTCTGCTCGGTGCTGGTGCGCAGATAACAGTATCAATGAGGGCGTCCGGCCGTAAGGCTGGACAGCCGAGGAGAACAATCATGGACGTTGCACATTACAAGGCCGTGCTGGAAACGCGCCAGGCCGAAATCCTGAAACGGCTGCACCGGATCGATGACGATCTCGGCCGCACCCGCAATCCCGACAGCGCGGACCGGGCGACCGAAGCCGAAAACGACGAAGTGCTGGAGGAATTCGGCCATGTCGGCTCGGACGAGTTGAAGGCGCTGGACGCCGCCCTGAAGCGCATCGAGGCCGGCACCTACGGCAAATGCGTGAAGTGCGGCAAGCCGATCTCCGAGGAGCGTCTGGAAGTCGTGCCGCAGACGCCGTTCTGCAAGGCATGCGCTGCCAAGCTCTGACCGGCCAAAGCAGCATCGCGCCCCAACCCGCGCGATGCTGCGTTTTTCTCCGGCCCTTTCGGGTTTCTGAAAAACGGGTTTCCACTTCCCCGCCCTTCGCACTATGCTTTCGGTCAACACAAAAGCAGGGAGGTGCGTATGAAGGGGTTCGTATTGGGGCTGGCGGCGGCATTGATGCTGGCCGGGCCGGTTTTCGCTCAGGACGAACAGGTCAAGTATTCCGACGCGCCGACGGCGGATTGCCTCGCGGCGGCCGATACGGCGGATGCGATGCGCGCCTGTATCGGGCTTGCCACGGCAAAATGCGTCGATGCATCGGACTATGGCTCGACCACCGTCGGCATGGCGGAATGTACTGGCAAGGAAACCGCCTTCTGGGACGCGAAGCTGAACGCGACCTACAAGGAGCTGATGGCGCGCGCCGAAAAATTCGACAAGATGAACGCGGACGATCCGCGCATCATGTACAAGATCGCCGACAGCCTGCGCGACATGCAGCGCGCCTGGATTCCCTTCCGCGACGCGTCCTGCACCTTTCAGTATGCGCTCGGCATGGGCGGCACGATCGCCTCAACGCTGTCTTCGAACTGCCAGCTGGAGATGACGGCGGAGCAGTATATCTATCTCGCGACCGCGTGGCAGGAAAACTGAACCGCATGGACGGCGAAGGCGCGGCGTTGTAAAGCCGGGGCAAACCCAATTCAGGTGAAGCCATGCTGATACGCGATGCCGTGGAGGCCGATCTTCCGGCCATTCTCGAGATTTACAACGACGCCGTCATCAATTCGACCGCGATCTGGAACGAGATCGTGGTCGATCTCGACAACCGCAAGGCCTGGCTGGCCGCGCGCCGCGCCAGGGACTTTCCGGTGCTGGTGGCCGAGCGCGACGGCGCGGTCCTCGGCTATGCGAGCTATGGCGACTGGCGGGCCTTTGACGGCTATCGCCATACGGTGGAACATTCGGTCTATGTCCGCAGCGATGTACGCGGAGGCGGCATCGGCCGGGCGCTGATGGAGGGCTTGCTCGCCTATGCGAAAAAGGCGGGCGTTCATGCGATGATCGCCGCCATCGAGGCTGGCAATACCGGCTCCATCGCGCTGCACGAAAAGCTCGGTTTCTTCCACACCGGCCGCTACCCCGAGGTCGGCACCAAGTTCGACCGCTGGCTCGACCTCGTCACCATGCAGTATCTGTTTGCTAAGTAGGGCAGCAAGCTGCCGACAAAGCCGCGGCTTCAGCGCCTTGTTTCTCAGAGCCCTCCCGACATGCAGGGGCATCGCATATGGCGTAGCAGCTTGCTCCCGATACTCTCTCCCGCTTGCGGGAGAGATGCCCCGAAAGGGGCAGTGAGGGTGATGCAGCATTTCCACATACGAGGGCTTTCGCGGGGATAGACTCCCCCCTCACTGTCGCTTTCGCGACATCTCTCCCCTCCGGGGCGAGAAGACTTGGGGGCTATGCGAAAAAGTCATATGCGATACGCTTGCCCCAACAGGGGGCAAGCCGAGGATGATGCGGGAGAGGCAGGTGGTTTATTGAAAAGTCCCGTGCGTCACGCAGTCAGATCGCCCCAAGCGTCCTGCTGACGGCGTTTTTCCAGCCCTTGTAGAGGCGTTCGCGGGTGGCCTCGTCCATGGACGGGGTGAACTGGCGGTCAAGGGCCCAGATCTTCGCGAATTCGTTGCGGTCGGGATAGAGCCCGGCGCGGCTGCCGGCGAGCCAGGCAGCGCCCAGCGTGGTGGTTTCGACCACTTTGGGTCGGTCGACGGGAACGCCCAGAATGTCGGAGAGAAACTGCATGGTCCAGTCATTGGCGCTCATGCCGCCATCGACGCGCAGGATGTTGGCGCTGTCGGCGCTGCCCCAATCGTCCTGCATCGCTTCCAGCAGATCACGGGTCTGGTATCCCACACTCTGAAGCGCCGCGCGGGCGAATTCGGCGGGGCCGGAATTACGGGTCAGCCCGAAGATCGCGCCGCGGCTTTCGGCATCCCAATAGGGCGCGCCAAGGCCGGTGAAGGCCGGCACCATGTAGAGCGTCTGTTTCGCATCGGCGGATTTCGCCAGCGCATCGGTTTCGCGGGCATGGCGGATCACCTTCAGCCCGTCGCGCAGCCATTGCACCACCGCGCCGGCGATGAAGATCGAACCTTCCAGCGCATAGGTGGGCTTGCCGTCGAACTGGTAGGCGATCGTCGACAGCATGCGGTTCTTGCTGGCAACCATTCTGTCGCCGGTGTTGAGGAGCGCGAAACAGCCGGTGCCATAGGTGGATTTCAGCATGCCGGGTTCGAAGCAGGCCTGGCCGATGGTTGCCGCCTGCTGGTCGCCGGCAACGCCGTAGATCGGGATTTCGCGGCCGAACAGATCGGCCCGGGTCATGCCGAAATCGGCGGCGCAGTCCTTCACCTCCGGCAGGATCGCCTGCGGAATGTCGAGGAGCTTGCAGATATCGGCATCCCATTCGCCCTTGTCGATATTGTAGAGCATGGTGCGCGCCGCGTTGGTGGCGTCCGTCACATGGGAGCGCCCGCCGGTGAGCCGCCAGATCAGATAGGTGTCGACCGTGCCGAAGGCGAGCTTGCCGTCTGCCGCCTGCTGGCGTGCACCATCCACATTGTCGAGCAGCCAGGCGAGTTTGGTGGCGGAGAAATAGGGGTCGAGCAGCAGGCCGGTGGCTGCTGTGATGAATTTCTCATGGCCGTCCTCGCGCAGCTTGGCGCAGCGGTCGGCGGTGCGCCGGTCCTGCCAGACGATGGCGTTGTGGATCGGCCGCCCGGTCTCGCGGTCCCAGACGATCACGGTCTCGCGCTGGTTGGCGATGCCGATCGCGGCGATATCGGCGGTCGAAACCTCGGCGCGCTCGACTGCCTCGCGGCAGGTTGCGGCCACCGTCGACCAGATGTCGGCGGGGTCGTGCTCGACATGGCCGGAGGCCGGATAATGCTGGGGGAATTCCTCCTGGGCGGAGGCCACGATCTTCATCTGATCGTCGAAGATGATGGCGCGGCTCGATGTCGTTCCCTGGTCGATCGCCAGAATATGGCCCATGGGTTTCTCCTCCCCGTCTTGTTATCAGTGCGCCGCCTTCAGCCAGTCGTCCAGCGCGGCGATTTCATCCACGCTCATCCTAAGGCCGCATTTGGTGCGGCGATAGACGATATCCTCCGCCGTCCGCGCGAATTCTTTTTCCACCAGCCAGCGCGCCTCCGCCTCGTAGAGCCCGCCGCCGAAATACCGGCCGAGATCGGCGGGGCTTTTCGCCGGCCCCAGCATATCCCAGCACTCGCTGCCATAGCTGCGGATCAGCCGGAGCGCTGCGGCATAGTCGAGGAAGGGGTAATCGCGCACGAGCCTGTCGGGCATGGTCGCCGTCTCGGCCACCGGAAAGTCACCACCGGGCAGGGTCGATACCGCTGTCCAGTCACCGCCCGCCTGTGGAAAATAGTGGGACAGTTTGTGGATAACCGCCTCGGCAAGTTTGCGATGGGTGGTGATCTTGCCGCCGAAGACGCTCAACAGCGGCGCGCCTTCCTTGCGTAGCGAAAGGACATAGTCACGGGTGGCTGCTGTGGCGGAAGAAGCGCCATCATCATAAAGCGGCCGCACGCCTGAATAGGTCCAGACGATATCGTCGCGGGTCACTGGCTTTTCGAAATATTCCGAGGCGAAGCGGCAGAGATAGTCCGCTTCCTCGGGCGTGCATTTGGCTTCGCTGGCCGGACCGTGATGGTCCTGATCGGTGGTGCCGATCAGGGTGAATTCCTGCTCGTAGGGAATGGCGAAGATGATGCGGCCGTCCGAGCCCTGGAAGAAGTAGCAGCGGTCGTGGTCAAAGAGCTTGCGGGTGACGATATGGCTGCCGCGCACAAGCCGCACCTTTTCCTTCGTGTCGATGCCGAGCGTGCCCTTCAGCAGATCGGCGACCCATGGCCCGCCGGCATTGACCAGCGCGCGGGCATGGACGGGCGGCAGCGGGCCTTCCGCGTTTTCGAGCGAGAGTTTCCACAGCGTCGCGCCATCTGCGCTCGTCACCTGCTCGGCCCCGGTCACCCGCGTGCGAGTCATGATCTTCGCGCCGCGCGTGGCCGCATCGCGGGCCATCAGCGAGACGAGGCGGCCATCCTGCACCCAGCAGTCGGAATATTCGAATGCGCGCCGATATTCGCTTTTGAGCGGTTTGCCGGCCTCGTCGCGCGAGAGATCGAGCGCCCTGGTGGCGGGCAGGATCTTGCGGCCGCCCAGATGGTCGTAGAGAAACAGGCCGAGCCGCACCAGCCACCACGGGCGCAGGCCCTTGTGATGCGGCAGCACGAAGCGCATCGGCCACGAGATGTGCGGCATCGCCTTCAGCAACACCTCGCGCTCGATCAGCGCCTCGCGGACCAGCCGGAACTCGTAATATTCGAGATAGCGCAGCCCGCCATGAAAGAGCTTGGTCGAAGCCGAGGAAGTGGCAGAGGCAAGGTCGTTCATCTCCGCGAGCGCGACCGTCAGGCCGCGGCCGCTCGCATCACGCGCCACGCCGACACCGTTGACGCCGCCGCCGATAACGAAAATGTCGACAGGTTCCGACATGCATGCTCCCGCTTCTGAACGGTGCAAGCATGCGCGGGCAGGTTCGTTTTGTCAAAGAAAATGTTCGTAAATATTCGTTTTGACGTTTTGCGAGCTTATTCCGCTGCCTCGCTGCTGGTCTCCGGCTTCAGCCGCCTGTGGCCGGAAACGGCCGAGCCGCTGTCAGCGTCAAGCCGCAGCAGCGGAATGATTGCGGCCAGCGAAATGAAGGAAACGACGAGGAAGGCGATATGGAAATGCTGGACGGTGAGCCCCTCGCCGGTGAACCACGCCGTGGCCTCGAGGATGGTGGCGGCGAAGGCGACGCCGAGCGCGAGGCTGACCTGCTGGAACATCGATGTGGAGGCGGTCGCCTGGCTCGCCTGCGCCGGTTCGATATCGGCATAGCCGAGCGCATTGACGCCGGTGAAGAAGAAGGAGCGGCAGAGCCCGGTGGCAAACAGCAGCGTAACGATGATGATATAGGGCGTCGTCGCCTCGAAGAAGGCGAAGCTCATCGTCAGCAGCGAGGCGCCCAGTGCCGCGATCATCAGCACAGTGCGGAAGCCGTAGGCGGAGAAGACGCGTGGCGCCGCAAACTTCATCACCAGCGCGCCGACCGCGCCGACAAAGGTGATCATGCCGGACTGGAACGGGTTGAGCCCGAAGCCGAGCTGCAGCATCAGCGGCATCAGAAACGGAAACGCGCCGGTCGCCATCCGGAAGAAGGCCGAGGCGCCGACAGCCGCGCGGTAGGTTGGCGTCTGGAACAGTTTCAGGTTCAGGAGCGGGTTGGCCCTGCGCCGTGCGTGCCAGAGATAGGCAAGTGCTGCCGCGATGCCGATCAAGGTGGTAATGATCCCGGTTGCTGGCGGCAGGGCCGGAAGCGAGATCACCGACATGCCGAAGACGATGCCGGATGCGGCGGTCGCCACCAGGAAAAACCCCATCCAGTCGAGGTTCGACACTGGCTCGTCCTTGATCGCCGGCAGGAAAATGGCCGACATGATGAGGCCGATAATGCCGATCGGCACATTGATCAGGAAGATCCAGTGCCAGGAGAAATAGGTGGTGATGAAACCGCCGACCGGCGGCCCCGCCATCGGCCCCACCAGCGCCGGGATCGTCAGCAGCGCCATGGCGCGGACCAGTTCGGAGCGGTCGGTGGTGCGCAGGATCACGAGGCGGCCCACCGGCGTCATCATCGCCCCGCCCATGCCCTGCAGGAAACGCGCGCCGACGAATTCCAGCAGGTTGCCGGAGACTGCGCAGGCCACCGAGCCGAGCAGGAACACGAGGATTGCGGAGCGGAACACGCGGGCCGCGCCGAACCGGTCCGCCATCCAGCCCGAGACCGGAATGAAGATCGCCAGCGCCACCATATAGGTCGTCAGCGCCAGTTTCAGCGTGATCGGCCCGACATTGAGATCGGCGGCAATCGCCGGCAGCGCCGTGGAAATCACCGTCGAATCCATGTTCTCCATGAACAGGGCAACAGCCATGATGAGCGGAACGACGGGATTCATTGGCGGGACTTCTCTGTCAGAAACATGCGAAAGGCATACTTATTAGACCCCGCCGCCCGAAACGCCAAATGATAATCACGCGGCGTTTCACGCAAAAGTGAGGCCGGCGCGCGGCCGAAATCGGCGCATTGTCTTGAAACCGTGGTTTTCTCCCCAAACTCAATGGTTTCATTTCAAGGAGGACGATGATGGCAGAAGACAATGGCATTCACCGCCGCCGCCTGATGGCGACAGCCGGCATTACCGCACTTGCCGCGCCCTTTATTGCAAGAGGCGGCAGCGCGATCGCCGCCGACGGAGAGATGATGGAAACGGCGCAGGGGCCCCGGACCGACAGCTTCAATCTCGGCGATTTCAAGCTGGTCGTGGTCGAGGACGGCACCCGCGTGATGGAAAATCCGGGTGAAACCTTCGGCACGGGGCAGGATCCCGCCGATGTTGCAGCACTTCTGGAAGAAAACTTCCTGCCCGAGGACAAGATGGTGAACGGCTTCGCGCCGGTGCTGGTCGATACCGGCGAGCAGACGATCCTGTTCGACACCGGCATGGGCCCGGCCGGCCGCTCCTGGGGCGCGGGCCAGCTTATGGCGGGGCTGAAGGCAAACGGCTATCAGCCGGGCGATATCGACGTCGTGGTGATCACTCACATGCATGGCGACCACATCAACGGGCTTATGGAAGAGGATGGGCCGGCCTTTCCCAATGCCAGCTATGTGTTCGGCGAAAAGGAATACGCCTTCTGGAGCGATGAGGCGCGGGTGGGCACGCCGGCGGAAGGCGGGCATGAGAGCGTCAAGAAGCTGGTCGTGCCGCTCGCCGACCAGGCGCGTTTCATCACCGGCGGCGATGAGGTGGCCCCCGGCATCACCGCCATGGAGGCTTTCGGCCATACGCCGGGCCACATGATCTTCATGCTCGAATCGGGCGGAAGGCAATTGCTGCTGACGGCCGACACCGCCAATCACTATGTTCTGTCGCTGCAGCGGCCGGACTGGCAGGTGCGCTTCGACATGGACAAGGAGACGGCGGCTGCGACCCGGAAACAGGTCTTCGACATGGTTGCGGCCGAGAAAATCCCGTTCCTCGGCTATCACATGCCGTTCCCCGCGGTCGGCTATGTCGAGAAGACTGATCAGGGCTATATGTTCATGCCGAAAACCTACCAGTTCGCGCTTTGAGACCTCAATAGCGCCACAGCTTTGCTGGAAAACCCTGCAATCCGCAGTCACGGCTGCGGATTGCTATTTCCAAGCCGTCATCTTCGTGTTACGAGCACTCGCCAACTTCCAGGATTATCTTGCAAGGGACCGGATGGGGAAATCCTTCCGGGCCATTTCGTATTTTGAAAAGGAAATTGGCCATGGCGCAAATCATTCAGGCCGCGACCGGCATGCAGGCGCTCACCTTCGACGATGTGCTGCTGCAGCCGGGTCATTCCGAGGTCATGCCGGGCGAAGTCGATGTTTCGACCACGATCGCCCAGGACATTCACCTCAACCTGCCGATCCTCTCTTCCGCCATGGATACCGTCACCGAGGCCCGGCTTGCCATCGCCATGGCGCAGGCCGGCGGCATCGGCGTCATCCACCGCAACCTCTCGCCCCATGAACAGGCCGAACAGGTCCGCCAGGTCAAGAAGTTCGAAAGCGGCATGGTCGTCAATCCGGTGACGATCGGTCCCGATGCAACGCTCGCCGAAGCGCTGGCGCTGATGAAGGCCCATCACATCTCCGGCATTCCGGTAGTCGAGCAGGGCACCAGCGATGGCCACACCTCGGGCCGCCTCGTCGGCATCCTCACCAATCGCGATGTCCGTTTCGCCTCCAACCCCGAACAGCGCATCTACGAACTGATGACGCGCGAAAACCTGATCACCGTGCGCGAGACGGTCGAGCAGCAGGAGGCCAAGCGCCTGCTGCATCATCACCGCATCGAAAAGCTGCTGGTGGTGGACGATCGCGGCCACTGCGTTGGGCTGATCACCGTGAAGGACATCGAGAAATCGCAGCTCAACCCCAATGCCTCTAAGGATGCGCAGGGTCGCCTGCGTGCCGCCGCCGCGATCTCGGTCGGCGATGACGGTTATCAGCGCGCTGAGATGCTTGTCGATGCCGGCGTCGACCTGATCGTCATCGACACCGCCCACGGCCATTCGCAGAAGGTTCTGGATGCGGTCGGCCGGGTGAAGACGCTGTCGAACTCGGTGCGCATCATGGCCGGCAATGTCGCGACTTCGGACGGCACCAAGGCGCTGATCGATGTCGGCGCGGATGCCGTCAAGGTCGGCATCGGTCCGGGCTCGATCTGCACCACCCGCATCGTCGCCGGCGTCGGCGTGCCGCAACTGGCGGCCGTCATGGCCGCCGCCGAGGCCGCGCGCGATGCCGGCATTCCGGTGATCGCCGATGGCGGAATCAAGTTTTCGGGCGATATGGCCAAGGCGATCGCCGCCGGCGCATCTGCCGTCATGGTCGGCTCGCTCTTGGCCGGCACGGATGAAAGCCCGGGTGAGGTGTTCCTCTATCAGGGCCGCTCGTTCAAGGCCTATCGCGGCATGGGCTCCGTTGGCGCAATGGCGCGCGGCTCCGCCGACCGCTATTTCCAGGCGGAAGTGCGCGATACGCTGAAGCTTGTGCCGGAAGGCATCGAGGGCCAGGTGCCCTACAAGGGTCCTGCCGGCGCCGTGCTGCACCAGCTCGGCGGGGGCTTACGCGCAGCCATGGGCTATGTCGGCGGCAAGACCATCCCCGACTTCCAGGAAAAGGCGACCTTCGTCCAGATATCCAACGCCGGCCTTCGCGAAAGCCACGCCCATGATGTGACGATCACCCGCGAAAGCCCGAACTATCCGGGTAGCGTTTGACGTCTTTTCCTGCTCAGCGTCTTCGTTGGGCGGGAAGCGACAGTGCTGTTTCTCGACGTGTCGATGAAAATGGCAGGCAATGCCGAAGGTCAGAAACGCAAAAGCCCCGCATGAGCGAGGCTTTTGGACAAATAACGAAAGTCTAGGTTGCTCAAAGCTTGTCATCGCTCGGCGAGCAACCTGCCTAGTAATCTAGGTCTTAAAGCCCGATAAACGGGAACACTGATTAGATAATATCCTAAACGGCTTTAATCAAGTCCAGAAAGCCCAAGCCAAAGAGAACACCAGCTCTCACGGCCTTCAAATCCTCCTCGCTCATTTTGGGTGTGTCCCATTTTCTCCGTCCCACCTTGAACCCGGAAAGCCTTTGAAAACAAACATTCGCCACGAGATCGCATTTCGCCCAAGAGGTCAGATCGTCTTCTTCTTTTGGGTGGTAATTTCTTGACAGCTTGACCGCGTATTTTTCATCATGTTTCGGTGGGGTGAGGCTAATCGGCACAACTGTTGCAAGTTTTCCTCTATGGGGCAGCCGGGGAGTAATTACAACTACAGGACGAATTTTGCATATCTCAGGCTCGATATATCCCTTGAAGTCGCAAACAAGTATCGTTCCGGCATGCGGGTGGAAATTTATCGGCATTTACATTTCCGTGCTTGGGTCGTTCAACCTAAGAATGCACGGATTTTGAAAGTCTGACTACCTTTTTAGTATAGGCCATTCATTACAGCTTGCTTTGAGGCTCCTTGCTCTCAGCCCAGAGGCGCATGGGCCGAAAGCCAAGGAGCGGTGCCGCAAAAAGATGAATAACATGCTCAGCTCTGGCTCTGCGACTGGCTCTGGCCGGCCACGGTGAGTTTTACGGCGAGCGTCTCATGGCCGCCGCCGATGGTCATGCCGGAGACGGGGGCGGCGTCGCGGTAGTCGAGGCCGGTGGCGATGCGGACATAGCGTTCGTCCGGGCAGACCTTGTTGGCGGCGTCGAAGCCGACCCAGCCGAGACCCTCCAGATAGCATTCCGCCCAGGCGTGGCCCGCCGTCTGGTTGGGGCCTTCCTCCATGTAGAGATAGCCCGAGACATAGCGCGCCGGCACCTTCATGGCGCGCGCTGCGGCGATCACGATATGAGCGTAGTCCTGGCACACGCCCTCCTTGTTTTCCAGCGCCTCGGCGGCGGTGGTCGCTGTCGAGGTGGCGCCGGGCTTGAAGGTCATCGTTTTGTGCAACACCGCCATCAGATCGTGCAGCCGGGCGAGAACGGAATCGCCTTCCAGCCGCGCGACCAGCGCCTTGATCGGCTCCTCGGCAAGCGTCAGCGGCGTGGGCCGCAGGAACAGCCAGAGCGGAATATCCGGCGAGGCGGGGCCAAAAATGCCGTCGGTGTCGCGGGTCTCCACCGTGCCTGTTGCCGTCAGGCGCACGGTCTTGTGGTCGCCCTCCACGGAGACCAGACGCACATGGTTTTCGTACTGGTCGGTATAGGCAACCTCGCTTTTTGCCCCCTCGATAGAAACCGCCCAGTCGCGCACGGTCTGGCCATTGCCGTCCACCGGGGTCAGTCGCAGCCGCTGCAGCGAGAACTGAACCGGCGCGTCATAGCTGTATTCAGTCACATGATGGATGTTCAAAAGCATCGTCGATCCCTCTCTTCGCTTCAGGCGTAGAAGCGATAGCCCTCGCTGATCTGCTGGCTCACGGTATTGTTGCGGCTGACGAAATCCTCCAGAAATTCGTGCAGGCCGTTATCCATGATCGTCTTGATCTTCTGCGTTCTCAGCGTGTTGCGGATCGCATGGGCGGTTTCGTGCGCCTGCACCCGGGCGCCGTAATCGGCGGCCAGGTAGTCGAGGTTCAGCACGATCTTCTCGTAGCAATAGGCAAGCGAGCGCGGAAGCTGCACATCCAGAAGCAGAAACTCGGCGATCTCGCTCGGCCGGTATTCGCCGTTATGCACCCAGCCATAGGCGCGGTGGGCGGAAACCGAACGCAGGATCGATTCCCACTGCAGATTGTCGAGCGAGGTGCCGACATGGTGCACAGAGGGCAAGAGCACGTAATATTTCACGTCGAGAATGCGGCTGGTGTTGTCGGCGCGCTCGATGAAAGTGCCGATATGGGCGAAATTGTAGATTTCGTTCCTGAGCATGGAGCCGTGGAAGGCCCCGCGGATCAGCGCGGTTCGGTGCTTGATCACGTCGATCGCCTTGGGCAGGTCGGCGGGCTTCACCTTCGCGCCCAGAAGCCCGCGGGTGTCGATCCAGCACTCGTTGGTCGCCTCCCAGGTTTCCCGGGTCAGCGCGGTGCGCACCATGCGCGCGTTCTGGCGGCCGGAATCGATGCAGGAGACGACGCTGGAGGGATTGCGGCGGTCGCGCAGCAGAAAGTCGATGGCGTTGTCCGCCGTCAGCTTGTCGTAGACCTCGAAATAGGCCTCCTGAACGCCGGCGCTTTGCAGGATGCCGTCCCAGTCGTCGGCGCCCTTGGAGCGGGTCAGCGACACGCGCTGGCCGGCATCGATAAGGCGGGCAATGTTTTCGGCGCGCTCGATATAGCGGAACATCCAGTAGAGGCCGTTTGCGGTTTTTCCAAGCATGATCAGTCCTCCAGCACCCAGGTGTCCTTGGTTCCGCCGCCCTGGCTGGAATTGACCACCAGCGAGCCTTCCTTCAGCGCCACGCGCGTCAGCCCGCCGGGCATGATGCGCACGCGATCGGAGACCAGGACATAGGGGCGAAGGTCGACATGGCGCGGCGCGATGCCTTTCTTCACCAGGATTGGCACCGTCGACAGCGACAGCGTCGGCTGGGCGATGTAGTTGGCCGGCCGGGCGCGCAGCTTGGCGGTGAAATCCTCAAGCTCCTTCTTGCTCGCCGTCGGGCCGACCAGCATGCCGTAGCCGCCGGAGCCGTGGACTTCCTTGACCACCAGATCGGCGATGTTGTCGAGCACGTAGGCGAGGCTTTCCGGTTCCGAGCAGCGCCAGGTCGGCACGTTTTCCAGAAGCGGTTTCTGGCCGGTGTAGAACTCGACGATTTCCGGCATGTAGGAATAGATCGCCTTGTCATCGGCAATGCCGGTGCCCGGCGCATTGGCAATGGTGATGTTGCCGGCGCGGTAGACATCCATGATGCCGGGAATGCCGAGCGCGGAATCCGGGCGGAAGGTCAGCGGATCGAGGAAATCGTCATCGACGCGGCGATAGATCACGTCGATCGCCTGATAGCCGCGCGTGGTGCGCATCTGCACCTTGCCGTCGATGACGCGGAGATCCTGGCCCTCGACCAGTTCCACGCCCATCATATCAGCGAGGAAGGAATGCTCGTAATAGGCGGAATTGTAGATGCCGGGGGTTAGCACCGCCACGCGCGTGCGGGTGCCGGAAAAGCCGGGCGGGGCGAGCGTGGCGAGGCTCTGGCGCAGGAGCTGCGGATAGTCCTCCACCCGGCGCACCCGGTTCTTGTAGAACAATTCGGGAAACATCTGCATCATGGTTTCCCGGTTCTCCAGCATGTAGGAGACGCCGGACGGCGTGCGGGCGTTGTCCTCCAGCACGTAGAACTGGTCCTCGCCGGTGCGCACGATGTCGGTGCCGACGATGTGGGTATAGACGCCGCCGGGCGGCTCGAAGCCGATCATCTGCGGCAGGAAGGCGTCGTTCTCCTCGATCAGCCGGCGCGGCAGGCGACCGGCCTTGATGATCTCCTGCTTGTGGTAGATGTCCTTCAGGAAGGCGTTGAGCGCGATCACCCGCTGCTCGATGCCGGCGGCCAGCTTGCGCCATTCGCGCCCGGCGATGATGCGCGGCACGATATCGAAGGGGATCAGCTTCTCCGAACTGTCGGCATGGCCGTAAACGGCGAAGGTGATGCCGGTCTTGCGGAAGATATTCTCGGCATCTCGGGATTTTGCGATCAATGATGCGGGATTTTGCTGACTGTACCAGTCATAATAATCCTGGTAGGGCGCGCGCGGCTGGTTGTCCGCGGTCATCATTTCATCGAATGCCAAAGCGTTCATCCCCCGATTGTTCTTCTTCCATATCAATACAACATCGTCAGCAATGCAAGGACCATGCCTTGCCGCGCGACAACCATTTTTAAAGTCCCGTTTTTATAAAACGCGCCGAAAAACAGGCAGTTCCGTAACACTCCGCCGATTTAGTGTGCAACTTCTGCCCGCCGCAGGCGCTTTCCACGCAAACAAAACCCGCCGGCGATGCGGCGGGTTGGTAGAAGGAGAGCGCTTGCCCCTGTTTTCCATCTCCGAGTCACCCTCGGGCTTGACCCGAGGGTCCAGGCACCCTTCTCCGTGTGGCCTGGATGCTCGGATCAAGTCCGAGCATGACCCATGAGAGGGAAGATTGCGATTATCGCCGACAGCGCGGCGCGTTTCGCAACGTCTTTCTCAGGCGCTCTGGCGACGGTCGCCCTGGCGGTTGCGGGGGCGGCGGTTCTTTGCCGGGCGGTTGCGGTTGGCGCCCTCGCGGGGCGCGCCGTCACGCGGAGCGCCGTTGCGGGCCTCGCCCTGGCGCTGGCCGCCATTGGCGGAAGGCCGCGCGCGGCGGGCAGGCTTGCCATTACCGGCGCCGCCGCGACCACGGCCATTGCCGCGACCGCGGGCGGGGCGCTCGGCCATCGCATGCGGTTCGCCGCTGGCGACCGTGATCTCGATGCCGGTCAGCTTCTGGATATCGCGCAGCAGCGCCGATTCCTCGGGCGTGCAGAACGCGATTGCCTTGCCTTCCTTGCCGGCGCGCGCGGTGCGGCCGATGCGGTGGACATAGGCGTCGGCGACTTCCGGCAGGTCGTAATTGTAGACATGGGTGACGCCGGGCACATCGATGCCGCGGGCGGCAACGTCGGTTGCGACCAGAACGTTGATCTCGCCGGTCTTGAAGGCCTTCAGCGCCCGCTCGCGCTGACCCTGGCTCTTGTTGCCGTGGATCGAGGCGGTGGCGAAGCCGCGGCTGTCGAGATGCTTCATCAGCTTCTCCGCGCCATGCTTGGTGCGCAGGAACACGATCGAGCGGCCATCCGGGTTATTGGAAAGCTCCTGACGCAGGATTTCGACCTTGTCGTTCTTGCCGGCGACGAAATGCACGGTCTGGTCGACCTTGTCGGCGGTCTTGCCCGGAGGCGTCACTTCAACGCGTTCCGGATTGGTCAGGAAGCGCTTGGAGAGCTCGGCGATCGATTTCGGCATGGTCGCCGAAAACAGCATGGTCTGGCGCTCGTCCGGCACCAGTGCTGAAATCTTCTTCAGGTCGTGGATGAAGCCGAGATCGAGCATCTGGTCGGCCTCGTCCAGCACCAGATAGCGCACGGCGGCAAGGTTCAGCGCCCTGCGATCAAGCAGGTCGAGCAGCCGGCCGGGGGTGGCCACCAGAATATCGGTGCCGCCGGCAAGCTGATGCTGCTGGCGATTGATTGACGCGCCGCCGACCACGATGTTGACCTTGAGCGGCGTCTTGCGGGCGAAGATGCGCAGGTTTTCGGCGATCTGGTTCACCAGTTCGCGCGTCGGCGCGAGGATCAGCGTCTTGACGGTCTTCGGCGCGGGCTTGCCGCCGTTTGCCAGCAGCATGTCGATGATCGGCAGGCCGAAGGCGGCCGTCTTGCCGGTGCCGGTCTGGGCAAGGCCCATCAGGTCGCGGCCTTCGAGCACCAGCGGAATGGCCTTCGCCTGGATCGGCGTCGGGGTCTTGTACCCTTCGGCTGCAATGCGGGCCACGAGCTGGTCGGAAAGTCCAAGTGTATTAAATTCAGTCAATTCAAAAGCGCCTTTCAAGGCATGCCGAAAGCCCTCCGCGCATTGCGACCAAACGCAAATGCCGGTGGTTTCGGTTTCAAGCGCCCCGCGTGAAGTGGGAACTTATCGGTGGAAAATGCCTTCCGCGCGCCGGCTGGGAGTGCCGGACTTTTCTCATGCGCTTGACCCGGACTTGACGCGACCGTCTTGGGTCATCTGCGCCAGGCATGCTCACGCGGCATGCGAACAGGTGGAAAGCTGGGCTCGATATGATGCCCGGACCGGCAAAAGTCAAGCTTTACCTCGCGGCGGGGCGAAAACCCGCTAGCATTTCGCGCTTTCCGGCAAAGCCGGGGCGGCGTTCGACGGTGAAGCCGGCCGCCTGAAGGTTGCGGCGCACGAAGCCGGCGGCGGCATAGGTGCCGAATGTACCGCCGGGTGCGGTATGGTCGAACACGGCGCGCATCAGCTCTTGCGACCACATCTCCGGATTGCGGGAAGGCGCGAAGCCGTCGAGATACCAGGTGTCGTACCGGTCGGAGAGGGCGGTCAGCGACGCCAGCGCGTCGGCGCAGATCACGGTGAGGCGGGTTTGCGGGTCCGCGTCGATCGTTATGACGCCTTCGGGGCGCTCCGGCCAATGGGCGGTTAGGAACTCGCGCTCCGCCTTGATCTCGGACCAGTGCGACAGGGCGCGGCCGATGTCGGCTTTTCCCATCGGGAACAGTTCAAACGAGGTGAAGGCAAGATGTCCGTCCGGTCGTCTGAGCGTCTTCCAGCGCCGCAAGGTCTCGCAAAAGTTCAGCCCCGTGCCGAAGCCGAGTTCGCCGATTTTGAAGGGCCCGCCCGCCTGCCAGCGTTCGGCGAGCCCGTTGGCGTCGATGAACACATGGCCGCATTCGGCCCGCCCGTCCGCCTTCGAGAAATAGTGGTCCTGAAACGCCTCCGAAAACGGCCGGTCGGCATCATCCCATGTCACGGTCATATAAGTGCCTGTTGCATCCGTTCGCCGTTTGTGGTCCATCGCCGGCATGAATGACGCGCCCGCCCCCTCAGGTCAAATGCCATCTGCCGACCTCGCCATCATCGGCGGCGGCATCATGGGGCTGTGGGCGGCCTATCACGCCGAAAAGGCCGGCATCGACACGGTGCTGATCGATAGCGGCGCGCCGGTCACCAGCAATGGCCTTCTCGGCGCGCTGATGGCCTATATGCCCGACCAGTGGGACGACAAGAAGCGGTTCCAGTTTGAGGCGCTGGCGGCGCTCGAGGGACAGGTCCGCATGCTTGAGGATGAAACCGGCATCGCGACCGGCTATCGCCGCGCCGGCCGGGTGATGCCGCTTTACGGCGAACAGCAGGTGGAAACCGCGCGCCTGCGCGCCGAAGCCGCGGATCAAAACTGGCGCGATGGCGCGCGGCGCTACACGTGGTCCGTGGTGGATCGTCCTCCGCTCGGTCACTGGCCGGCGGCCGATCCAGCGGCGCTTGGTTACGTCCATGAAGATTTCGCTGCCCATGTTTTTCCGCGCGGATTGGTGAAAGCGCTCGGCGCCTTCCTGAACGGCGCGCGCCATGTGAAGCGGCTGACCGCAAGCGTTGCGGAGATTGATGCCGCCGCCTCAAGCCTTGCGCTTGCAGATGGCGGGCGGGTCGGCTTCGGCCATGTTATCGTGTCCGCCGGCGTCGGCGCTTTCCCGCTGCTCCAGCCGCTGCTTGCGCCTGAGGGAAAGCCGCTTGGCCGGCCGGTGAAGGGGCAGGCGGCGCTGCTTGCGCTCGATTGCGATCCCGCATGGCCGGTGATCTTCGACAACGGGCTCTATGTCGTCGCCCACCAGGGCGGCCATGTCGCCATCGGCTCGACCACCGAGGACGATTTCGATGATCCCTTCGGTGCCGATCACCAGATCGACGGTCTGATAGAGACGGCCCGCAAGATCGTCCCCGCGCTTGCCGATGCGCCGGTGATCGAGCGCTGGGCGGGCCTGCGGCCGCGTGGTGTCCATCGTGAGCCGATGATCGGTGCGATCGAAGCCGCTCCGCACGTCATTGCGCTTGGCGGCGGTTTCAAGACCAGCTTCGGTATCGCCCATCGCCTGGCGGGGCATGCCGTGCGGCTTGCCGCCGGCCAGCCGGTGGACGCGCTGCCCGATATCTACGATCTTTCGATCTATCGCAGACGCGCCCATGGCGAAAAGCGATAGAGCCATTCTGCTTTCCTTCGAAACGCAAAACGGCTCTGTCTGCCTGTCGTCAGCCGCATCCGGACAGAATGCGGCTGTTTGCTTTGTCGGGCTCGGCGATCACTGGTAGTCGATGACGATACGGCCCTCGATTTCGCCGTGGTGCATCTTGGCGAAGATCTCGTTGATGTTTTCGAGCTTGTCGGTCTTGATCGTCGCCTTGACCTTCCCCGCGCCAGCGAAATCCAGCGCCTCCTGCAGGTCAAGCCGGGTTCCGACGATCGATCCGCGCACCGTGATGCCGTTCAGCACGGTATCGAAGATCGGCAGCGGAAAGTCGCCGGGCGGCAGGCCATTGAGCGATACGGTACCGCCGCGCTGGACCATGCCCTGCGCCTGTTCGAAAGCCTTGGGCGAAACGGCGGTGACCAGAACCCCTTCCGCGCCGCCGATTTCCTTTTTCACGAAGGCCACCGGATCGGTGTTGCGCGCATTGACCGCCAGACTTGCGCCGAGACGCTTCGCCAGATCGAGTTTCGCGTCGTCGATATCCACGGCAAGCACGTTCTGGCCCATTGCCTTTGCATATTGCACGGCCAGATGGCCGAGCCCGCCAATGCCCGAGATCACGACCCAGTCGCCGGGCTTCGTGTCCGTCACCTTGAGGCCCTTGTAGACGGTGACGCCTGCGCACAGGATCGGCGCAATTTCGGTGAAGCTGACATTGTCAGGCAGGTGTCCGACATAGTTCGGGTCGGCCAGAACATATTCGGCGAAACTGCCATTGACCGAATAGCCGGTGTTCTGCTGCGATTCGCACAGCGTCTCCCATCCGCCGAGGCAATGCTTGCAGCAGCCGCAGGCGGTGTAGAGCCACGGAACCCCGACGCGGTCGCCTTCCTTGACATGGCTGACGCCGGCGCCCACGGCCACAACATGTCCCACGCCCTCATGGCCCGGAATGAAGGGCGGCTCGGGCTTGATCGGCCAATCGCCTTCCGCCGCGTGCAGGTCTGTATGGCAGACGCCGCTTGCGGCCATCTTGACGAGAATCTGGCCCGGTCCGACCGAGGGGACCGCGACCTCCTCCATTACCAAAGGTTTGCCGAGTTGCCGGACAACGGCGGCTTTCATGGTCTTATCCATCGGAACATCCTGTCTTGAGAAAATGCGGAATGGAGCTTCCGCAAAGGGATTTGGCCGGGGAAGGCGGTCTTCGGGGGCGACCGATCGTTTTCGGGACATCGGCCAACGCCTGCTAGAGCCTGCTTCAGGGCGCTGCGGAGGCGACTGTTCTCTGATCGGGAATATTTGCAACCGAAGTGCACGACGCTTCCTTTCCCGGTTGGCATGCGCCTGTCATTTCAACCGATGCCGGCAATCTTGCACCGCAGATCGTTCGCGCGGTCCGGGATGGCCGACACCTTGATGTCATGCACAGGCATTGCGCTTAAAAAGAATAGAACGTGCTGCCGGATTGTCCATGGTGTAGATTGCCGCACCTGGCCGCGCCGCAAACGGTAAGCCCGTCGTATCAGTGTCATTGGAATCGGCTATCTCAGAGGCGAGAAACCGTTTCCTCATGTGATCCGCGATGCCTGCCGAACGCTATGCCATCTGCTTTACGCCATCGCCGCATGACGGGCTCGCCATCGTGGGCGCGAACTGGATCGGGCGGAGCGCGTTTTCCGGCGAGGTGGTCGAGCCGCCGATGATTTCCGGCCTGCCGCTTGCCGAAATCGCCTATCACACCGCGTTGCCGCGCCGCTACGGGTTTCAGGGCATGCTGAAATCGCCGTTCCATCTGGCCGAAGGCATGAACGAATCCATGCTGCTGAAGGCGATGATGCGCTTTGCCATGCGTTTTCAGCCCTTCACCCTGCCGCCGTTCACGGTCGTGCATCGCCGCGATATTCTGGCGCTCGCGCCGATGACGGCAACGCCCGCGCTCGATACGCTGGCAGCCAGTATCGTCACCGAGTTCGACGCCTTCCGCGCGCCGCTTTCCGAGGCCGAGATCGAGCGGCGGGCGTCGGGCGGGCTGACGCCGGTTCAGTTTGACAACCTGCACCGCTGGGGCGAACCGGATGTGCTTGCCGCCTTCTCCTTTCACATGCCGCTGACCGGTCCTCTTTCCCCAAGCGAAATGGCGCGGATGGAACGCTCGGTGGCGGCGTTTTTCGGGCCGATCCTGCTGGAGCCGGTCGAGGTCGATCATATCGCGCTGTTCATCGAGGAGGAGCCCGGCGCGCCGTTCTGCGTCCATTCGCTGCATCCGATGGGTGCCGTCAGGGCGCGGCAGTCGGCATAAAGGCTGCGCGGCGGCTTTCCGCCCGATCTGGCTTTTCCCCTTGATTCCTGCCGGCCTTTTCGCCTTATCTCTTCCGGCGATGGCGACGGTCGTCTACCGTCGGCAAGGAATGGAATTGAGGGCATGATGGACGCTGAAACGAAGGCATATCCGCGTGATCTTGTGGGTTATGGCCGCAATCCGCCGGACCCGAAATGGCCGGATGACGCCAATATCGCCGTGCAGTTCGTGATCAATTACGAGGAGGGCGGCGAGAGCTGCATTCTCGATGGCGACCCGGCGTCGGAATGCCTGCTGTCGGAAATCGTCGGCGCCGAGGCCTGGCCCGGCCAGCGCAACATGAACATGGAATCGCTCTACGAATATGGCTCGCGCGCCGGTTTCTGGCGGCTGTGGCGGCTGTTCACGCGCATGGAAATCCCGGTCACCGTCTATGGCGTGACCCAGGCGATGGCGCGAAACCCGGAAGCCGTCGCCGCCATGAAGGAGGCGAACTGGGAAATCGCCAGCCACGGTCTCAGATGGCTCGAATACAAGGATTTCGACATTGACACCGAGCGCGCCCATATTCGCGAGGCGGTGCGGCTGCACACCGAAATCACCGGCGAGCGACCCTATGGCCTCTATCAGGGCAAGCCCTCGATCAATACGCTCGACCTCGTGATGGAGGAGGGCGGCTTCCTCTATTCCTCTGATACCTATGCCGACGACTTGCCCTACTGGGTGCGCACCAAGGACGGCAAGCCGTTCCTGCGCATCCCCTATACGCTCGACAATAACGACATGCGCTTCGCTACGCCTCAGGGGTTCAATTCCGGCGAGCAGTTCTTCACCTATCTCAAGGATGCCTTCGACACGCTCTATGACGAGGGCCGCGAGGGCGCGCCGAAGATGATGTCGATCGGGCTGCACTGCCGGCTCGTCGGCAAGCCGGGGCGGATGGCGGGGCTGAAGCGTTTTCTCGATTACGTCCAGAACCACGACAAGGTCTGGCTGGCGAAGCGGATCGAAATCGCGCGCCACTGGTATGAAAACCACCTGCCGCAGGAGAATGCGCAATGATTGCCCGCGAAGAATTCGTCAGCCGTTTCGGCGGGGTCTACGAGCACTCCCCGTTCATCGCCGAGCGGGCCTATGACCGGGGCCTGATCCGCGAGCCGCTGACAGCAACGGGCGTTGCCGAAGCGCTTGCAACGGTGTTCCGGGAGGCGCCCGAGGATGAACGGCTCGGCGTGCTCCGCGCCCACCCGGACCTTGCGGGCAAGCTTGCGATTGCCGGCGAACTCACCGAGGAAAGCCGTCGCGAGCAGGCCGGCGCGGGCCTCGACCGGCTGTCGCCAGAAGAGCATGCGGAGTTTACTGAGCTCAATTCCGCCTATATAGACAAGTTCAAGTTCCCTTTCATTATTGCGGTCAGCGGCCTCAATAAGGACGATATTCTCTCCGCCTTCCGGCAACGGATCGACAGTTCCGAAGCCGTCGAGCTTGAAACAGCCTGTGCTGAGGTCGAGAAGATCGCCGGTCTCAGGCTGCGCCAAATGCTCGCGGAGTAATATATGTCAGAACAAGAAACGTCCGTTGCCCTGCCCGATTTCGCGGTCGGCGCGATCAACCTTGCCTCCGCCCGGCTCGGCGCGCGGGCGATCTACGCCACGGACCAGTTCTTCGCGCCGCTTGCCCGCATGCTGAAGGATGACGCCGCGGTGTTCCTGCCCGGCGAATATGACGAGCACGGCAAGTGGATGGATGGCTGGGAAAGCCGCCGCAAGCGCGTGCCCGGCCATGACTGGGCGATCATCCGGCTCGCCATGCCCGGCCGCATCCGCGGTTTCGATGTCGACACCAGCTATTTCACCGGCAACTACCCGCCGCAGTGTTCGATCGAGGGCTGCTTCATGGAAAGCGGCGAGCCGGACGAGAATGCCGACTGGCAGGAGGTGCTCCCGCGCTCCGATCTCGGTCCCGACAAGCACCATTATTTCGAGATGGACCAGGACACCCGGCAGAAGGTGTTCACCCATCTCCGAATCCATATCTTCCCCGATGGCGGCATTGCGCGGCTCAGGGTCTATGGCTCGGCCTATTTCAACTGGGAGAAGGTCGGCGAGAACGAGGAGATCGATCTTGCCTATATCTTCGGCGGCACCCATGCGCTGCATTGGTCGGATGCCCATTACGGCCATCCCGACCGCATGCTGGCGCCCGGTCGCGGCGTCAATATGGGCGATGGCTGGGAGACGGCGCGCCGGCGCGGTCCGGGCCATGACTGGGTGATCTTCAAGCTCGGCCATCCCGGAATCATCCGCCGCGCGGTTGTGGACACCGCTCATTTCAAGGGCAATTATCCCGATACCTGCATGCTGCTCGGGGCCAACCTGCCGGACCAGAACGACGTTTTCAGCATGGAGGAGATCGAAGCCTCCGAAAACTGGCAGCCGATCCTGCCGCAGACCAAGCTTGAGGCCGACCATATCCATGAATTCAGCGGCAGCGCCGTCGCCGATATCGGCCCGGTCACCCATGTGCGGCTGGCGATCTTCCCCGATGGCGGCATCAGCCGGCTCAGGCTTTACGGGGTGAAGGCGTGACGCGGCTGACGCTCGAGCGGCTGACGCCGGAGGCGTTTGCCCCGTTCGGGACCGTGATTTCGCCGGACCCGGCGAAAGCCAGGATGATCAATGGCGGCACGACCACGCGGTTTCACGAACTTGCCCGCGCAGAAGCGCTGGGCGAGGGTGCTGCGGTGATCATCAGCATTTTCCGAGGCGCGCCGCGCCGCTTTCCCTATACGATCGACATGATGGAGCGGCATCCGCTGGGAAGCCAGAGCTTCTCGCCGCTGTCGCCGCGTCCCTTTCTGGTGGTGGTCGCGGAGGATGAAGGCGGCAAGCCCTCGACGCCGCGTGTCTTTCTGGCGGAGGGCGGGCAGGGCGTGAACTACCACGCCAATGTCTGGCACCATCCGCTGATGGCGCTCGGCGAGAGCAGCGATTTTCTGGTTGTCGATCGCGCCGGACCGGGCGACAATCTGGAGGAGTATTTTTATTCCGATCCCTTCATCATCGAGGAGCCAACCCCATGACCGGCCTGACCACCCATGTTCTCGACACCGCCCTTGGCCAGCCCGCTTCGGAGATGAAGATCGATCTCTACCGCATCAAGGGCTGCGAGCGCATCTTTCTCAAGACCGTCTACACCAATGATGACGGCCGGATCGATGGCGGCGCGATGCTGACATCGGAGGAAGTCGAGCCGGGCCAGTATGAACTCGTGTTCCATGCCGGCGACTATCTCAGACGCACCGGCGCGACGCTGACCGAGCCCGCCTTCCTGGAGGATATCCCGCTGCGGTTTGCCATCGCCGATGTCACCGCCCATTACCACGTGCCGCTGCTCGTCTCCGCGCACGCCTATTCCACCTATCGGGGCAGCTGATGAAAATCGCCGCGATCGCCGATATCCATGGCAATATCGATGCGCTCGAGGCGGTGCTTGCCGATATCGAGCAGCATCAGCCGGATCTGATCGTCAATCTCGGCGACAGCCTGTCCGGCCCGCTCGCCGCCGGCGAAACCGCCGCCCGCCTGCTGCCGCTCGGCCTGACGACGGTGCGCGGCAATCACGATCGTGCCCTTGTCGACCGGCCGTTCGAGGAGATGGGCGACTGGGAGCAGCCGATCTTCGGCGAGCTTTCCGACGCGCACCTGCAATGGATCCGGGACATGCCGAGCGCCGCCGTGGTGGCGCAGGAGGTGTATCTGTGCCACGCCACGCCGCAGGACGATGATGTGATGTGGATGGAGGAACTGCTCGACAATGGCCGCTTCACGCTGCGCGGTCAGCATGAGATCGAGGCCTTCGCGGCGGGCATCACCTATCCGCTGATCCTGTGCGGCCACAGTCACGTCGCCCGCTCGGCGATGCTCGCCGACGGCCGCCTGATCGTCAATCCAGGCTCCGTCGGCTGCCCGGGCTTTGCCTACCACATCCCCGTCGACCACAAGCTCGAAACCGCGACCCCGTTCGCCTGCTACGCGCTTATCGATAAAACGGAAGCCGGCTGGACCCCGACCTTCCGCCAGGTGCGCTATGATACGAGCCGGATGGTCGCAATGGCGCGAGAGCGGGGGTATGAGGATTGGGCCAGCGTGCTGGCGACCGGCTGGGTGGGGTAAATTATCGCCCCGAACGAGCCGTCTTTGGCCTCGCCGCACAGCCCCCCAATCTTCTCGCCCCGGAGGGGAGAGATGTCGCGAAAGCGACAGTGAGGGGGGAGAGTATCCCCTCGAACACCCTCACGAGACGAGATGCCGCGCCACCCTCACTGCCCCTGTCGGGGCATCTCTCCCGCCAGCGGGAGAGAGGAATGGGAGCAAGCGGCATATCTCCCCAAAAGATTAAGCGCCCTCTGCGGCGCCCTCAAAAATCAACCTTCGCGATGATGCTGCGGTCGATCTCCTCGATATCGCGCTTGCCGCAGAGCGCCATCGTCACGTCGAGTTCCTTGCGCAGGATTTCGAGGGCGCGGGTGACGCCTTTTTTGCCCATGGCGCCGAGGCCGTAGAGATAGGGGCGGCCGATATAGGTGCCTTTCGCGCCGAGCGCGCGGGCTTTCAGGATATCCTGTCCGGAGCGGATGCCGCCATCCATGTGGATTTCGATATCGCCGCCGACTTCATCGACGATCTTCGGCAGCATCGAGATCGAGGACAGCGCGCCGTCGAGCTGGCGGCCGCCATGGTTGGAGACGATGATGGCGTCGGCGCCGGTCTTGGCCGCCATTGCGGCGTCCTCGGTATCGAGCACGCCCTTGAGGATCAGCTTGCCGCCCCAGCGCTCGCGGATCCATTCGACATCGGCCCATGAAAGCCTTGTGTCGAACTGTTCCGCGGTCCAGACGGCAAGCGAGGAGAGGTCGGAGGAGGCCGGCGCGTGGCCGACGATATTGCGGAACGAGCGGCGCTTGGTCTGCAGCATTTCCAGCGCCCAGAACGGGCGGGTGCCGACCTGCCAGACATGTTTCGGCGTGAACTTCGGCGGGGTCGAGAGCCCGTTGACGATATCCTTGTGGCGCTGGCCGAGAATCTGCAGGTCGAGCGTCAGCACCAGCGCGCTGCAGCCGGCGGCTTTGGCGCGGCCGATCAAGCTTTCGACGAAGCCGCGATCCTTCATCACATAGAGCTGAAACCAGAACGGCCTTGTCGTGTGCTCGGCAACATCCTCGATCGAGCAGACGCTCATGGTCGACAGGGTGAAGGGAACGCCCGCCTCCTCGGCCGCCTGGGCTGCGAGGATTTCGCCATCGGCATGTTGCATGCCGCAAAGCCCGGTGGGCGCGAGCGCGACCGGCATCGAGGCCTTCTCGCCCACCATGGTGGTTGCGAGAGAGCGATCCGACATATCGACCAGAACCCGCTGGCGCAGATGGATTTTCGCGAAATCCGCCTCATTGGCGCGGTAGGTGCTTTCCGTCCACGCGCCGCTGTCGGCATAGTCGTAGAACATCTTCGGCACCCGCCGCTTCGCCCGCTTCTTCAGGTCGGCAATCGTCAATGGTTCAGAAAACATCGGTCTCTCCGGTAAACGCCGCATATCGCTTATGGCAAATCCGCCGTGCCGCGCCAAGCCTGCAAACACGACGGCGGTACGCAGCCGGGCAAGCGGTGTCAGAGCCCGGATTTAGCCGGCCTGCCGGCGATATAGGTCTCGGCGATCGCCCGGTCGTCGCCGAGCGTCTGCAGCAGGAACAGCTCCTCGGCAAGCGTGGTGACGGCCTCCATCTTCAGCGCCATGGCGGGGGTCGCGCGCGCATCGAGTACAACGATATCGGCATCGCTGCCCGGCTCCAGCGTGCCGATCCGGTCGGCAAGGCCAAGCGCCTCGGCATTGCCGCGGGTCATGTGGAAGACGCTCTCCAGGGGCGTCAGGCGTTCGCCGCGCAACTGCTGGATCTTGTAGGCCTCGTCCATGGTCTTCAGCATCGAATAGCTGGTGCCGCCGCCGATATCGGTGGCGACCGCGATGCGCACCGGCCTGTCCCGGCGCTCGAATTCCTTCAGCGGAAACAGGCCGGAACCGAGGAACAGGTTCGATGTCGGGCAATGGACGGCGACTGCGCCGGTTTCCGACAGGGCGTCGCGTTCGCGCTCCGACAGGTGGATCGCGTGGCCGAGCAGCATGTTGGGGCGCAGCAAGCCGTAATGCGCATAGATGTCGGTGTAGTCCTTGGCCTCGGGATAGAGCGAGCAGGCGAATTCGATCTCGGCCAGGTTTTCCGAAAGATGGGTCTGGATGTGGAGGTCGGGGTGTTCGCGGGCAAGTGCGGCGGCCATCTCCATCTGCTCCGGCGTGGAGGTGATGGCAAAGCGCGGTGAGATGACGACGTGGTTGCGGCCCCTGCCGTGCCAGTCGGCGATCACGGCCTTGGTGTCGTCATAGCTCGATTGCGGCGTATCCGTCAGCGCGTCCGGCGCGTTGCGGTCCATCATCACCTTGCCGCCGAGCATCAGCATGTTGCGGCGCGCGGCTTCCGCGAAATAGGCGTCGGCGGAGGCCTTGTGGACCGAGCAATAGGCAACGGCCGTGGTCGTGCCCTGGCGGATCATCTCGTCGAAGAAGGCGACGGCGATGCGGGCCGCGTGGGCGGGATCGACGAAGCGCTGTTCCTCGACGAAGGTGTAGGTGTTGAGCCATTCCAGCAGGTTCGCGGCATAGGATCCGATCACCTGCATCTGCGGGAAATGGAGATGGGTGTCGATCAGGCCCGGCAGGATCAGATGCGGGCGGTGATCGATGACGGCGACGTCCTCCGGCGCCTGCGCCCTGACATCGCCAAACGCGCCGCAGGCGGCAATGCGGCCGTCTTCGATCAGCAGGCCGCCATCCTCCTCGTAGAGATAGCTTCCCGCATCCGACAGGTCCTCGGGGCGGCGGTGAAACGACAGCAACCGCCCCCTGAGGATCATTCGCTCTTTGCCTGCGTGCTCGACCTGTACCATGCCACCAGCTTTGCCCGTTCGTCCGGCGTCATGCCGGTCACGTTACCCGGAGGCATGGCATGGCTGCGCCCAGCCTGCAAGTAAATCTGGTTGGCGCGCGATGCGATTTCAGCGTCGGTCTCGAAGCGCACATTGAGCGGCGGGCGGTGAATGCCTTCATAGACCGGCTCCGCCATGTGGCACATCGAACAGCGCGTCGAAACCACCTGTTTGGCGTCGGCGAAATGCGGGTCCTGCGAAAATTTCTCGAAAGCGGGGGCGACCGCCATGTCGGGGTCTTCCGCCTTGAAAAATTGCGGCGAGGTGGACAGCCACATGATCACGATGAAGATGAGCGCCGTCAGCAGCCAGGTCCAGTTCGGCTCACCCTTGCGGGCATGCACGGTGTTGAAATAGTGCCGGATGGTGACGCCCATCAGGAACACCAGCGAGGCGATGATCCAGCTATAGGTGGTCGCGAATGCCAGCGGATAGTGGTTCGACAGCATGAAGAAGATGACCGGCAGCGTCAGGTAGTTGTTGTGCAGCGAACGCTGCTTGGCTTCCTTGCCGAGCTTCGGATCGGGCGTCTTTCCGGCCTTCAGATCAGCGACCACGATCTTCTGGTTCGGGATGATCACGAAGAACACGTTGGCGGTCATGATCGTCGCCGTGAACGCGCCCATATGCAGGAAGGCGGCGCGGCCAGTGAAGAGGTGCGAATAGCCCCAGGCCATGAACACCAGCAGCACATAGAGCAGCAGCATCAAGCCGATCGTGTGCTTGCCGAGCGGCGATTTGCACAGATAGTGATAGAACAGCCAGCCGATCGACAGCGATGCCAACGAGATCAGGATCGCGACCGGGGCGGAAACGTCGAGCACGCTGCGGTTGACCAGGAACAGGTCCGCGCCGCCATAATAGACCAGCGCCAGCATCAGGAAGCCCGACATCCAGGTGAAATAGGATTCCCACTTGAACCAGATCAGATGCTCCGGCATGTGCGCGGGCGCAACCGTATATTTCTGGATATTGTAGAAGCCGCCGCCATGGACCTGCCATTCCTCGCCGGAAACGCCTTCGGGCAATCCGGGACGGGCGACGAGGCCGAGATCGAGCGCGATGAAATAAAAGGAAGAGCCGATCCAGGCGATGGCGGTGATGACATGCAGCCAGCGCACGGCGAATTGCGCCCACTCCCACATGATGGCGAGTTCAAACATAAAGTGTCCCCAAAACTAAGATCGTCCCGATGATGCGCAATTTCTGCGCGAAAAAAAAGAGATGTTTTGCAAATGATCGCAAATAGATAGGAAGGCGCTACCGGGCTGCATCCGCAGTGTGCAGCCTGCCCGCTTTTGCGGCATGAATGACCGAAATCAGTTCAGCTGCAACCAGAGCGGCAATCACCGCCGGGCGCTTGTCGGAAACCGCGTTGCCGCCGATCGGCATGACAAGGTGGGAGATTGCGGTGTCGGCGAGGCCTTGCTCGCGCGCGTAACGGAGGAATGTAGCGCGTTTGGTCTTCGAGCCGATCATGCCGCAATAGCAAAGGTCGTCACGCTTCAGCGCCTCGGTGGCGATCAGGAAATCGAGCGCGTGGTCATGGGTGAGGATAACCGCTGCGCCGCCTGCGGGAATGTTGGCAACTTCCGCCTCCGGCAGGGCGGAAAGCCGAAGCTCCACGTCATCGGGCAACGCCTCGACCATCTCCGGCCGGGTTTCGACGATTGCGGTGTTGAAGGGCAGCGGCGCCAGCGCTGCCGCCAGCGCCGAGCCGACATGGCCGCCGCCGAAGATGAACACCGAGGGCTGGCGGGCGGTCTCGGCCTCAAGCCGCGCAAGAAATGCCGCGATCGCCGCTGCGGCGGCGACCTCGAATGCCAGTTCCGCGCGTCCGCCGCAGCACTGGCCGATCTCCGGGCCGAGCGCGATATCGAGCCGGGATTCCGCCGTGCGGCCCGCAAGCAGCGCGCGGGCGTGGTCGATCGCGATATATTCAAGCTGCCCGCCGCCGATCGTGCCGCAGGTGGCGTCAGTCGAGACGACGATCGCGGCCCCGGCCTCGCGCGGGGTCGAGCCCTTGATCGCGGCGACGGTGACGATGACGGATGGACCGTGCGTCGCGAAGAACCGCCGATATGTCTCCGTCTCACGCATCACTCACACCTGCTTCATCCGCTCCACCGCCATCAGCACGCGTTCCGGCGTGGCCGGCGCATCGAGGCGCGGGCAGACGCGATAGTCGGCGACGCTGGCGACGGCCATCGAGATCGCCTCGAGCGCGGAGATCGCCAGCATGAAGGGCGGCTCGCCGACGGCCTTGGAACGGCCGATGGTGGGCTCGCGGTTTTCGGAAAAATCTGTGAGCTTGACGTTGAAGATCTTTGGCCGGTCGGAGGCGAGCGGGATCTTGTAGGTGGAGGGCGCGTGGGTTCTGAGATGCCCCTTGTCGTTCCACCATAATTCCTCGGTCGTCAGCCAGCCCATACCCTGAACGAAGCCGCCCTCAATCTGGCCGATATCGATGGTCGGGTTCAGCGAGCGGCCGACATCGTGGAGAATGTCGGTGCGCTCGAAGATATATTCGCCCGTCAGCGTATCGATCGAAACCTCGGTGCAGGCCGCGCCATAGGCGAAATAGTAGAACGGCCTTCCCTTGCCCGCCGCCCGGTCCCAGTGGATTTTCGGGGTCTTGTAGAAGCCCGCCGCCGAAAGCTGGATACGGCCGAAATAGGCGGCTTTCACCAGATCGGGGAAGGGGATTTCCTTGCTCCCGACCCGCACACGATTGGGAAGGAATTCGATGTCCTCGGCCGCGACCTGATAGTGGCTCGCCGCGAACGCGATCAGCCGGTCCTTGATTTCCTTTGCCGCATTATAGGCCGCCATTCCGTTGAGGTCGGAGCCCGACGAGGCGGCGGTGGCGGATGTGTTGGGCACTTTTCCGGTGGTGGTAGCGGTGATCTTGACCCGCTCCAGGTCGATCTGGAACACGTCGGCCACCACCTGCGCCACCTTGATATAGAGCCCCTGGCCCATCTCCGTGCCGCCATGGTTCAGCTGCACCGACCCGTCCTGATAGACATGGACAAGCGCGCCTGCCTGGTTGAAGGCGGTCATGGTGAAGGAGATGCCGAATTTCACCGGCGTCAGCGCGATGCCCTTCCTGATGATCGGGCTCGTCCTATTGAAGTCGATGATCGCCTGTCGTCGGGCGCGGTAATCGGCGCTGTCCTCCAGCTCCTCGACCACGCGCAGGATGATATTGTCCTCCACCGTCTGGTGATAGGGCGTGACATCGCGGCCGGAACCGTTCGGCCCGTAGAAATTGGCCTTGCGGATATCGAGCGGGTCCTTGCCCAGCGCATAGGCAATTTCCTCGATGAAGCGCTCGCCGGCCAGCATGCCCTGCGGCCCGCCGAAACCGCGATAGGCGGTATTGGAGCAGGTGTGGGTCTTCAAGGGCCGCGTCACCAGATGGACGTTCGGATAGTAATAGGAACTATCGGCGTGAAACAGCGTGCGGTCGGTCACCGGGCCGGATAGATCGGCGGAAAAGCCGCAGCGGGCGGCGAAGGTGGCGTCGATCGCCTCGATCACGCCGTCATCGTCATAGCCGATATCGTAGAAGGCAACGAAATCATGCCGCTTGCCGGTCATGATCATGTCCTCGTCGCGGTCGGGGCGGAATTTTATCGCCCGGTTCAGCTTCTTCGCCGCCAGGGCTGCGACCGCCGCAAAACCGTTGCCCTGCGTTTCCTTGCCGCCGAAGCCGCCGCCCATGCGCCGCTGGTAGACGGTGACGGCGTTGGAGGGGATGTCGAGGACATGCCCGACGATATGCTGGATCTCGCTCGGGTGCTGGGTGGAGGACCAGACGGCCACCTCGTCATCCTCGCCGGGGATCGCCAGCGCGATCTGGCCTTCCAGATAGAAATGCTCTTGTCCGCCGATTTCCATTTCGGCGGTGATCCGGTTTTTCGCCGTCTCAAGCGCCGCCTTGGCATCGCCGCGCTGAAGCCTGAGCGGCGTGATCACGTCCGGCGCGTTATGAGCCAAAGCATCGCGCACGCTGGTCCAGAACGGCAGGTCCTCATAGGTGATTTCGGCCAGTTTCGCCGCCGCGCGCGCCTGATGGCGGGTCTCGGCGATCACGGCGAAGATGAGCTGGCCGTGATATTCGACGATTTCGTCGGCAAACAGCGGCTCGTCGTGGTGCCCGCCCGAGGAAATGTCGTTGACGCCGGGCACGTCCTTGCCGGTGAGAACGCAGACCACGCCGGGGGCTGCCTCGACCTTGGAGAGGTCCATGGCGACGATCTTCGCATGCGGCCGGTCGGAAAGGCCGACGCCGGCATGCAGCAGGCCCGCGGGTTCCGGCATGTCGTCGATATATTCGGCGGTGCCGGCCACATGCTTGTGGGCGGAATCATGGACCCGGGATTTGTGGATGCCGCCGGAGATCTCGGCCTTCAGCTTGGCGGTGTCGTGGATTGCCTTGTCCATCGCTTACGCCTCCTCTTCGGCAAAACGGCGCAGTTCCTGCGCGTCGCCGCCGGTCTCGAGCAGGAACCGCGTCAAAAGGTTCTTCGCCGTCAGCATGCGGTAGGCGGCGGTGGCGCGCATATCGGTCATCGGCTGGTAGTCGTCCTCGAAGGCCACGCGCGCCGTCTCGATTGTTTCGCTGTTCCAGGGCTTGCCGGAAAGCGCCGCCTCCACATGGGAAGCGCGCTTGGGTATCCCCGCCATGCCGCCATAGGCGATGCGGATGGTCGCGACCGTGCCGTCTTCGGCGAGCTTCAGATAGAACGCGCCGCAGACGGCGGAAATATCCTCCTCGCGCCGCTTGGCAACCTTGTAGACGGCGAAGTGGCTGCCGGACGCGGGCTTCGGCACGGTGAGCGACAGCACGAATTCGCCGGGCTTGCGGTCCTGCTTGCCATAGTCGCGGAAATAGTCCTGCAGCGCGATCGTGCGGGAGCCTTCCGTCGATTGCAGCGTCAGCGTGGCGCCGAGCGCGATCAGGGCGGGCGGGGTGTCGCCGATCGGGGAGCCATTGGCGACATTGCCGCCGATCGTGCCCATATTGCGCACCTGCTCGCCGCCAATGCGGAAGATCAGCCGGGAAAAAGCCGGAATCTTTTCCGCCAGCGCTGGCAGCGCCTCGGAATAGGTCACGCCCGCGCCGATGATGAAGCTATTGTCCGTCTCGGTGATGGTCTGCAGTTCTTCGAGCTGATTGATGAACACCATCGGGTTCAGCCTGCGCATCTGCTTGGTGACCCACAGCCCGACATCGGTGGAGCCGGCGACGATGGTGGCGTCGCGATATTCCTTCAGTGTATCGGCAAGCGCTTCGATCGAGCCTGGAATAATGGCGCGGCTGCTGTCGTCGCCAACCGTGATCGTGGCGTCCGTCTTCATGCCGGCAAGCCTTGCCATCACGCTGTCGCGTTCACGGGCGATCGCGTCGAAGGCGGCGTCGGGGCGGGTGGCCGAGGCCTTCTCGGCGGCCTTCACGATCGGCTCGTAGCCGGTGCAGCGACAGAGATTGCCCTGCAACGCCTTTTCGATGGCGAAGCGCGACGGCTTCTCGTTTTCCATCCACAGCGCATAAAGCGACATCACGATACCCGGCGTGCAGAAGCCGCATTGCGAGCCGTTGAGGTCCACCATGGCCTGCTGAACCGGGTGCAGTGCGCCGTCCTTTGTCGCCAGATGCTCGATCGTCACCACATGAGTGGCGTTGAGCGAGGCCACGAAGCGGATGCACGCGTTGACGGTCTCGTAGACCAGCCTGCCGCGCGTCAGCCGGCCGACAAGCACGGTGCAGGCCCCGCAATCGCCCTCAGCGCAGCCTTCCTTGGAACCGGTCAGCCGCTTTTTGATGCGCAGATAGTCGAGCAGCGTCTCCGATGGCGACAACGCATCAAGCGCGATTTCCTCATCGTTCAGTATGAACCGTATCGTCATCAATTGTCCTTCAATCCGCTCGTTCGAGCGTCACTTAGCCGTCCAGCCGCCATCGATCGAAATATGGGTGCCGGTCACCTGGGCGGCGGCATCGCTTGCCAGATAGAGCGCGGTCGCGGCGATCTGCTCGACGGTCACGAATTCCTTGGTCGGCTGGGCTGCCAGCAGCACGTCCGATTTCACCTGTTCCTCGGTCATGCCGCGCGCCTTGGCGGTATCGGGTATCTGCGCCTCCACAAGGGGCGTCAGCACATAGCCGGGACAGATCGCGTTGACCGTGATCCTGTGTTCGGCAAGCTCCAGCGCCACGGTCTTGGTCAGCCCCATCATGCCGTGCTTGGCCGAGACATAGGCGGCCTTGAACGGCGAGGCGACGAGGCCGTGGGCGGAAACCAGATTGATGATGCGGCCCGAGCCCGACTTCTTCATCAGCGGCACGGTGTGGCGGATGGTATGGAACGAACTCGTCAGGTTGATCGCGATGATCCGGTCCCACTTGTCTGGCGGAAAATCCTCGATCGCGCTGACATGCTGGATGCCGGCATTGTTGACCAGCACGTCGATGCCTCCGAAGGTATCAGCGGCCGATGCGATCATCGCCTCGATCTCGTCCGGCTTCGTCATGTCGGCGGGGTGGTAGATCACCGATCCGCTGCCGAGCGCACCAATCTGTTCGACCGCCGCGTCGATCTCCGCCTGGCTGCCGAAGCCGTTCAACACGATGTTGTCGCCGGCGGCCGCAAAGCCTTCGGCGATGCCGAGCCCTATGCCGCTTGTGGAGCCTGTTATGACGACCGTGCGTGCCATGTGTCGAACCATTCCCGTTTTTGTTGTTTGCAAGAAAGGTTATGCGCAAATATGGGGCCATGCAATCGCCGCGAGGCCCCAGAATGGCATGGGTGGGGCAGAAATTTTGACCGGTTGGTCGTTTTTTGCCGCGCCCGGCCAGCGGCGGATGGTGAACACTGCGTTTCGCCGTTGAAGCCTGTTCCCGGCGTGACAATGCCGCCTGCCTGCTCCATATCGGGGGCAAGCAATTCCAACCGTAGGGACAGTCTCATGGAACTGGGCGTTTTCACCTTTGCCGATGTCGATCCCGCCGATGGCATCGATCGCGGCCGTGAGGCCGAAAAGCGGATGAAGAACCTGATGGAGGAGATCAAGCTCGCCGACAGCGTCGGGCTTGATGTCTTCGGCGTCGGCGAGCATCACCGCGTCGACTATCTGGTGTCCTCGCCGGCGACCGTGCTGGCGGGTGCGGCGACGATCACGGAAAACATCCGCCTCACCAGTGCGGTCTCGATCCTGTCTTCGGATGATCCGGTGCGGGTGTTCCAGCAATTCTCCTCCGTCGACCTTCTGTCGGGAGGCCGCGCCGAGATCATGGCAGGGCGCGGCTCGTTCATCGAGAGCTTCCCGCTGTTCGGCTATCCGTTGGAAGCCTATGACCAGCTGTTTGAGGAAAAGCTCGAACTGCTGCTGAGGATCCGCGACAACGAGACGGTGACGTGGTCGGGCAAGACCCGGGCGCCGATCAACAACCTGCCGGTCTATCCCCGTCCGGTGCAGGACCCGCTGCCGGTGTGGATCGCGGCCGGCGGCACGCCGCAGTCGATGGCGCGCGCCGGCTTTCTCGGCCTGCCGCTGATCATCGCCATTCTCGGCGGCCAACCGCGCCGGTTCGCGCCGCTGTTCGATTTTCATAAGAAGGCCGGCGAGCAGGCGGGGCATGACGTATCGAAGCTCAAGCGCGCGATCTCCGTCCACGGTTTTCTCGCCGACACCACCGAAAAGGCCGCAGACACCTTCTACGAGCCGCAAAAGACGGTGATGGACCGGATCGGGCGCGAGCGCGGTTGGGGGCCTCAAAGCCGGGCGCAATATGATGCCACGCGCGGGCCGGAAGGCGCGCTTTTCGTCGGCGGGCCGGAGGAACTGGCGCGGAAGATCGTCGCCCATCAGCGCATCATGGGGCTCGACCGGTTCATGATTCAGTTCGCCGTCGGGCTTGTGCCGCATGATGAAGTGTTGCATGCCATCGAACTTTACGGCACGAAAGTCGCGCCGATGGTGAAGGAAATGCTGGCTCAGGGAGAGCCGGTCTGAAAGAAAGCGTCCCATGATTGTCGAGACTGAAGAAGAACTGGCCGCGCTGAAGGATATCGGCCGGATCTGCGCCACCGCGATCGAAAAAATGGCGGCGGCGCTGGAGCCGGGCATCACCACGCTCGAACTCGACAATATCGGCCGCGCTTTCCTGGAAGAAAATGGCGCGCAGTCGGCGCCGGAGGTGACCTATCGCTTTCCCGGCGCGACCTGCATTTCGGTCAACGAGGAAGTGGCCCACGGCATTCCCGGAGACCGGGTGATCGCCGCGGGCGACCTCGTCAATATCGACGTCTCGGCCGAAAAGGACGGTTTCTTTTCCGATACCGGCGCGTCCTTCGCCGTGCCGCCGGTCACCTCCAAGGTCAAGCGCCTATGCCGCGACGGCAAGCGGGCGATGTGGACCGGCATCAATCAGGTCAAACCCGGAAGCGGCTTTTCCGCGATCGGCAATGCGATCGGCGATTTTGCTCGCAAGAACCGCTATTCGCTGATCCAGAATCTCGCAAGCCACGGCATCGGCCGGTCGCTGCACGAGGAGCCCGCCGAGCTTTCCACCTGGCCGGACAAGGCCGAGCGGCGGATCATCGCCGAAGGCCAGGTTTTCACGGTCGAGCCGTTCCTCTCGCTCGGCGGCGAATGGGCGGAGGAGGAAGACCGCGAATGGGTGCTCTATTCCCAGCCGCGCGCGCTCACCGTCCAGTTCGAGCACACGATCGTGGCCACCCGCAACGGGCCGCTGGTGCTGACCCTGGGCGAGGGCGCCGCAGGGTGATTTAGCCGCGGCGGCTGCCCACGGGAATGTGAGGCACCTTAATTATCTTTAATTTCTCTTTGTTAAGCCAAATGCCGTAAGACTTGCGAAAGCGCAAACATTTCCGGAAGGCCTGCTCTTGTTTCAGTCATTCTTTCCCCGTCCGAAATGGTATTTCCTCTCCGCTCTGGTATGGACCCTGGTCGCCATCGCCGGCTGGTACGGCGTGGTCCGCGAGCTCGGCGTCAGCATGGGGTTCAAGCCGTTTCCGGAGGGCGACCAACCGATCGGACTTGCGCATTTCTTCACGCCGGATTTCCTCTGGTTCTATCTCTACTACGCCGTATTCTCGGTCATTTTCGGCGTGTTCTGGTGGATTGTCGGCGATAATCGCAAATGGCAGCTCTGGTCGGTCTGGGGCTCGCAGCTGATCATCTTCATCACCTATTTTTCGGTGCAGATATCGGTCGCGATCAACAACTGGCGCCGGCCCTTCGGCGATACGCTGCAGGCAGCGCTGCAGGGCGAGGCCGGCATTACCGCGCAGGATTTCTACACGCTGATGCTGATCTTCCTGCAGATCGCCTTCCTGTCCGTCACGCTGTTCATCGTCACGCGCTTCTTCGTCAGCCACTATATTTTCCGCTGGCGCACGGCAATGAACGATTACTACACCGGCATGTGGGAGCGGGTGCGCCATATCGAGGGTGCTTCCCAGCGCGTGCAGGAAGACACGATGCGCTTCGCCTCGATCATGGAAGGCCTCGGCGTCTCGATGATCGATTCGGTGATGACGCTGATCGCCTTCCTGCCGGTGCTGTTCTCGCTGTCGCAATATGTCACCGAACTGCCGATCGTCGGCGCAATCCCGGCGCCGCTTTTCACCGCCGCGATCTTCTGGTCGCTGTTCGGCACGATCCTGATGGTGGTGGTCGGCGTCAAGCTGCCGGGGCTCGAGTTCCGCAACCAGCGCGTGGAAGCCGCCTATCGTAAGGAACTCGTCTATGGCGAGGACCATGCCGACCGGGCCCAGCCGGAGACCCTGGTCGAACTGTTCGACAATGTGCGGCGCAACTATTTCCGGCTCTATCTGCACTACACCTATTTCAACCTCGCCCGCTCGCTCTACCTGCAGGCCGACAATATCTTCGCCTATTTCATCCTCGTTCCGGCGATCGTCGCGGGCGCGGTGACCTATGGTCTCGTGCAGCAGATCGTGACGGCGTTCGGGCAGGTCGCAAGCTCGTTCCAGTATCTCGTCATGTCATGGTCGACGATCATCGAGCTGATCTCGATCTACAAGCGTCTCGCCGCCTTCGAGGCTGCGATCTTCGGCCAGAAATTGCCCGAGATCGACCAAGAAGACTATCAGGAGCCCGGCGGCGACGTTGTGGAGCCGCATCCCGAGGGCTGACACCGGAAATGGACGGGATTGTCACCCATCCCGTCAGCTGCTTTCTCCCGCCGCGAAAACGACTGGAACACTTCTAAATTGCGTGCTTCCGGCTTATGGTGGCGCCGGGTGGATTGTTCTTTCGGGGTTTGCTTCATGGCCATGCTTATCATTGCGGTTCTGCTGTTCACCGGAACCCATCTCGTTCACGCCTTCGCGCCAGGGTTTCGCCAGTCGATCATTGACCGTATCGGCGAGAACCCGTGGAAGGGCTTGTTTTCGCTGGCGGCGCTTGCCGAGTTCGTTTTTCTGGTGTTCGCCTTCGGGCAGGCGCGCCAAAGCGGCATCGTGCTCTATACGCCGCCATTCTGGATGGCCCATATCACGATCCTGCTGATGCTGATCGCGATGATCTGTCTTTCGGCGAGCTTCTTCCCGCCGGGAAAGATCGCGCGGATCGCCAAGCACCCGATGGTGCTGTCGGTCAAGATCTGGGCGCTGGCCCATCTTCTGGCCAATGGCGAGGCGGCCTCGGTCATCCTGTTTGCCGGTATCCTGATCTGGGCTGTGATCCTGCGCATCTCGCTGGCGCGCCGCGAGCGGGCGGGGCTCTTGAAGCGCAAGCCCTTCGTCTCGGCGCGCTATGACGCCTATGCTTTTATCCTCGGCATCGTGCTGTGGGGCCTGTTCATCTGGAAGCTGCATGTCTGGCTGATCGGCGTGCCGATCCAGTTGGCCGCATAATCGGTGCGGCGAAGCGCCTTTTGCCCTTACAACAGAGCGAAAAAACGGTTAGAAGGCCCGGCACGTAACAAAATGCATGCCGGAGTGACGGAATGGCAAATCAGGACGACAGCTTTATCCGCGAGGTGAATGAGGAACTGCGTTCCGACAGGATGAAAGATGCCTGGCGGCGCTATGGCAAGATCCTGATCGCGGCTGCCGTCATTCTCGTGGTCGGCACCGCCGGCTGGCGCGGTTATGAATACTGGCAGTCGCGCGAGGCGGCGAAATCCGGCGACGTGTTCCTCACCGCGCTGAACCAGATCGAGGCCGGCAACCTCGATGCCGCCGAACAGACGCTGGCCCAGCTCGAGCAGGAAGGTCACGGCTCCTATCCGGTGCTGGCGCAGCTGCGCGCCGCCACCCTGCTTTCCGAAGCGGGCGACACCGCCGCGGCGATCTCGGCCTTTTCGTCGATCGGCAAGGACCGCTCCGTGCCGGAGGCAATCCGCGATGCGGCCAAGCTGCGTGCCGGCTGGCTGCTGGTCGATACCGGCACATACGAGCAGGTTTCCGCCGAGGTCGAGGAACTGTCGAATGACGGTAATCCGTTCCGCTTCTCCGCGCGCGAAATACTCGGCCTGTCGGCCTACCGGCTGAAGGATTACACCCGCGCCCAGCAATGGTTCGAGGCGATTGCCAACGACCCGGAAGCCCCGCGCAATGTGCTGAACCGCGCCCAGATCATGCTTGAGGTGATGACCGCCGACGGCAATGTCAGCGAAAGCGCGGCCGGCTGACACGTCTTTCGCGGCGAGGCGAAGCGCGCGGAAAAAGCGGCGGGACATGACCGCCAGGAGAAACATTTCATGAGCTTCAAGGTCGCCATCGTCGGAAGACCCAATGTCGGCAAGTCGACGCTGTTCAACCGTCTGGTCGGGCAGAAGCTGGCGCTTGTCGACGACACGCCGGGCGTGACCCGCGACCGCCGCCCGGGCGAGGCGAAGCTTGCGGACCTGCGCTTTACGATCATCGATACGGCGGGCCTTGAAGAGGCTGCCGCCGATACGCTGCCGGGCCGCATGCGCGCCCAGACCGAAGCGGCGATCGACGAGGCTGACCTTTCGCTCTTCGTCGTCGACGCCAAGGCCGGGCTGACGCCGGCCGACAATACGCTCGCCGAAATGGTGCGCCGCCGCGGCAAGCCCGTGGTGCTGGTCGCCAACAAGGCCGAGGCGCGCGGCTCGGACGCCGGCTTCTATGATGCCTTCACGCTCGGGCTCGGCGAACCCTGCCCGATTTCCGCTGAGCACGGCCAGGGCATGCATGATCTGCGCGACGCGATCGTCGAGGCGATCGGCGAGGAGCGCGCCTTCCCGAAGGAAGAGCCCGCCGAGGAAGCGCTCACCGATGTGATGCTGACCAAGGAAGAGGCCGACAACCCGGACGAGGCGGCCCCCTATGACGACAGCAAACCGCTTCGGGTCGCGATCGTCGGGCGGCCGAACGCGGGCAAGTCGACGCTGATCAACCGCTATCTCGGCGAGGAGCGGCTGTTGACCGGCCCGGAAGCGGGCATTACCCGCGATTCGATCTCTGTCGAATGGGAATGGCGCGGCCGGCCGATCAAGCTGTTTGATACCGCCGGCATGCGCCGCAAGGCGCGGGTGGTCGAAAAGCTCGAAAAGCTCTCGGTCTCCGATGCGCTGCGCGCGATCCGGTTTGCCGAATGCGTGGTGATTGTCTTCGATGCGACGATACCGTTTGAAAAACAGGACCTGCAGATCGTCGATCTGGTGCTGCGCGAGGGCCGCGCCGCCGTGCTCGCCTTCAACAAATGGGACATGATCGAGGACCGCCAGGCCGTGCTTGCCGATCTGCGCGAGAAGACCGAGCGGCTGCTGCCGCAGGCGCGCGGCATCCGCGCCGTGCCAATCTCCGGCGAGCGCGGAACCGGCCTCGACAAGCTGATGCAGGCGATCGCCGACACCGACAAGGTCTGGAACCGGCGCATCTCCACCGCAAGGCTCAACCGCTGGCTCGACCACCAGACCATCAGCCATCCCCCGCCCGCCGTCTCCGGCAGGCGGCTGAAGATGAAATACATGACCCAGGTGAAGACCCGCCCGCCGGGCTTCATGATTTCCTGCACGCGGCCGGACGCGGTGCCGGAAAGCTATATTCGCTACCTGACCAACGGTCTGCGCAGTGATTTCGAGATGCCGGGCGTCCCGATCCGCATCCACTTCCGCGCCGGCGAGAACCCGTTCGAGCACAAGCGCAAGAAGAAGCGGTAGGCAATCTCAGCCGGGGTCAGGCCCCGGCCGGCTTGAATTCGATCTCGATCGCCACATCCACATCGTCACTGAGCGCCGGCGTCGCGAATGTCAGGCCCCAGAGCGAGCGTTTGACCGTCATGTGGCCGGAAAAGCCGAGCTTGGCAATCTTCTCGATCGGGTGCTCGGCGAGCGAGCCGTTGAAGACGACATTCATCACGGCCGGATGGGTTTCTCCGCGCATGGTGAGGCTGCCCTCGATCCGGCCGGTATTCTCGCCGGTGATCGTGATGCTGTCCGAGACGAAGGTGATCGGGCTTGCAGCAAGGAATGACGGATCGCCGCCGATCTTGCCGTCGAAATCCTCGACTTCCGGGAAGGGAAAATCGGTTCTGACATTGGCGGGATCGATTTCCACCGTCAGCATCGACAGTTCCGGTTTGTCGGCGTTCCAGTCGAGCCGGGCGTTGGCGCCGATGAAGCGGGCGGTGAAGTGCGACAGGCCGAAATGATCGATCTTCCAGGTGACGCTGGTGTGCGGGCTGTCCTGTTCATAAAGGCCGCTCGGCGCTGGCGGCGGGCCGTCCGCCATCGCGGGGGCGGCGATCATCAGGGCGAGCAGAAGGGCGTTGATACGCATTGTCGTTCTCCAGAATGTAGAGCTTTGTGATTGTCGTGCAGAAGCGTCTTACGCAGGCGGCGCAGTCTTCCGGGCTGCAGCCGCTGCCGTTTTCGGCGGTGGTCATGCCGCCAGTCCGATGCCGGTCTGAACAGCGGCGAACTCCGCCTCCGTCAGGCTGGGGCGGATTGCGAATTCGACGACCGCGTTGAAGACCTCCGCGGGCATGGCGCGATACATGCCGCCGACCATCGCATTGCGCTCGGCCGGGTTCATCGCCGGCAGCATCATGCGGGTAAACGCCATGTTCTCCTCCGGCGGGATCGAGGCGATGATGCGCATCTCGATTGCCTGCAGTTCCGCATCGGAGAAGTTCTGCCACAGGATCGGGCAGAGCACGGTTTCCTCTTCATGCATATGGGCAAAGTCATCGGCGATATAGGCCGCGAAGGTGAGGTAGAGCCCGCGTCCGGCCTCAACGCGCGCAGCGCCACTGGCATTCTCCACCGCGGCGATCTTGTTGGCGATGATGGTGAAGGCCTCGCGGTGATCGTCGTGCTGCTCGTCGACGAGGCCGGTGCCGATCCCCCTTTCGTGGAGGGCCGCATGGATCTCCCTGTCCTCGTGTTCGACATGGGCGGCGGCCATCGAAAGCAGGCGCTTCATATCGGAAAGAAGCTTCTCGGTCGCGGCGGCATCGGTGAAGTCATTTGCGCCGAGGCGCGCAAGAAGCAGGCATTGCATGCGGCGCAGGCCCTTGTGAACGCTGCCATAGAGGTCATAGCGGTGCGCAAGGATAGGTGTGTTGGTCATGAAGTCGTTGTGGCTCATTTCGGTCTCGCTGGTTTATGCCGGCAATCCGGCGGCGGCACTTGCATTAGCGACACGCCTCGCGCAGCGCTTCCTAAAAGCTTGCTAAGCGCTTTTCCGCTTTCCTAAATCTTTCCTATTTACGGGTTGTGGCTATGCCGATCCGACGGTCGCGGGTAGAATAGGGTCACGGCAATCGCGCCTGCTCTGGGGAACAAGGTGCTTGAAGGCGACGTCGCGGCATTTTTGTCCGGCAACGTGATGATTGTTGCAGCGACCACCGACGCGGCGCTGCGGCCCCATGTCGGCCGCGGATGCGGCGCCTATTTCGATGCGGATCAGGGCGATATCGTCCTCCTGGCCTCTTCGAGTCAGTGGCCGGGCTTCCACGCCAATGCGAGAAAGGGCGGGTTGATCGCCGTGACCTTTGCCAATCCGGGCACGTATCGCGCTGTGCAGGTAAAGGGTTCTATAGGCTCGGTCGCGCCGGCGAACCGCGAACAGACAGAACGGGCGAGCCGCTATGTGGAAGAGATGCTCGACCTGCTGGCCGCCCTCGGCGTCAGCCGTCTTCAGCTTTCCTCGGTGTTCTGCGATGCCGATCTGGCGGCGGTCCGGTTCTGGCCGGCCGATCTCTTCGTGCAGACCCCGGGCCCTGGCGCCGGCGCGCGGATATGGAGCGAGATATGCTGAGCGTTCCGCTGGAGGCGATCCGCGACAGTTTCGAGGGCATCATGCCCTCCGTTATCGCGACCAGCGATGCCGCCGGCATGCCCAATATCTCTTATCTCTCGCAGGTCCACTATGTTGACAGCGAACATGTCGGCCTTTCCAACCAGTTCTTCTCAAAGACGGCGGCCAATGTCGCGCTCACGGGCAGGGCTACCCTGGTCGTGCTGGACGGACGCATGGGGTTGCAGCATGTCCTCGACCTCGTATTCGAGCGCGCCGATCGCTCCGGCGACATATTCGATCGCCTCGCCGCCCAGTTCGACGTTATGGCGGGTCTTCAGGAAAAGACCCATATGCTGAGCCTGCGGGCGGTAGATATCTACCGTGTGGAGGAGTGCCGACGCATCGATCCGGTCGCGCCGCTGGCACTGCCGCCTGCGCTGCCGGCCAGACGCGGCAACTATCTCTGGGAGACGGCAGTGACGGCCGGTGACCTCGCCGCGCTCGGCGATGCCGAGACGCTGCTCGACGTCAGCCTGGCGCTCCTGGAGGAGCGCTTCGGATTCGGACACACCATGATCCTGATCGCCGATCTGGAAACGAACAGGCTCGTGACGGTCGCAAGCCGTGGCTATCCGCATTTCGGCTTCGGCGCCGAGATCGGTTTCGGCGACGGCATCATCGGCATCGCCGCTGAACGGCGGCAGACCGTGCGGATCACCGATCTGCGGCGCAGCCGGCGCTATGTCTCGGCAATCGCCGCGGCAACGGCGGCGACGCAGGAAGAAATCCCGGTGCCGATGATCGATGAGCCGCAGAGCCAGGTCGCGGTGCCGATGATCGCCGGCGGTCGCCTTATCGGGGTGGTGTTTGCCGAATCCGGGAAGAGCTTCGATTTTTCCCATGACGAGGAGGCCGCCCTCCGGGTGGTGGCGGCGCAGGTGGCCGCGGGTCTCGTCAATTTCGAGATCGCCGATGTGCTCGGCGAGGCAGCCCCTCACAACGCGGCGCCCGCGGCCGATAGCGGCGGTGAAAGCCACTTTGCGTTTCAGTTTTTCCCGCGTGACGGCGGCGTGTTCATCGACAATGAATACGTCATTCGGGGCGTACCGGGACGGTTGCTGCATCATTTTGTGCGCTTTTATGCGCAGTCAGGCCGGACGGTTTTCTCCAACCGCGAAATTCGCAGGGACAAGAGCCTCAACCTGCCGGATTTCAAGGACAATCTGGAAACCCGGCTGATCCTGTTGCGCCGGCGGCTGGAAGAGCGGGGAGGGCCGGTGCGGCTGGAACGTCCCGGGCGCGGCCAGATAAGGCTGGTGATCGACGGAAAGCCGGAAATTTCGATCGTGGATGAATAACGGTGCGACAACCGGACAGAAACTCAGCCGTCGTGCGCGCGGATGACGTTGTCGTGGAACTGCGCGGCGGCGGCTTCCCAGGTGTAGGTCGCGGCCAGTTCGCGGGCTTTTTCCGGCGAGCATTCCAGCGCCTTCAGGCAGGCGGCCTTGAGGTCCTCGTCCAGTGCGCCCGCCTGTTCGTGGCCGCCGAGGATATCGGCCGGGCCGGTGACGGGGAAGGCTGCGACCGGAATGCCGGATGACAGCGCCTCGATGATGGTGTTGCCGAAGGTGTCGGTCTTGGAGGTGAAGACGAAGACATCGGCCTCGGCATAGGCCTTGGCCAGTTCCTCGCCGCTCAGCATGCCGAGAAAATGGGCCTTCGGATATTTCTGCTCGAGATCGCGCCGCGCGGGGCCGTCGCCGACGATCACGATGCTGCCCGGCAGGTCGAGCGCAAGCAGCGCCTGGATGTTCTTTTCCACCGCCACGCGCGCGACCGTCAGGAAGACCGGCCGGGGGAGGCCGCCAAACGGGGCATCCGTCTTCGGGCGGGGATAGAACAGCGTGTTGTCGATGCCGCGGCTCCAGCGCATCAGATTGTTGAAACCGTGGCCTTCCAACTCGCGGGCGAGGCTTTCAGTGGCGACCATGCAGCCATTGCCGGCATTATGGAAATTGCGCATCACCGAATAGAGCCAGCTTGCCGGGACGGGCAGGCGGGCGGAGACATATTCGGGAAACCGCGTGTGATAGCTCGTCGAGAAGCGGAACTTTCTTTTGCGGCACCAGCGCCGCGCCTTGTAGCCGAGCGGCCCTTCGGTGGCGATATGAACGTAATCCGGGCGGCTTTCCTCGATCAGGCGGGCCACGTGACGGTAGCTCGCAAGCGCCAGGCGGATTTCCGGATAGGTCGGCATGCCCATATTGCGGAACATGTCAGGGGTGATCATCGTCACCTCCATGCCCATCTTCGCCAGCTCGCGATTGGTGTTCTCTATGGTCCGAACCACGCCGTTGACCTGCGGATGCCAGGCATCCGAGATGACAGTCAGTCTCTTCACCGGTTCAGGCATTCACGGAATGTCCTTTGACAAAAGGCATTTGCGGGTTTCAGCCGCTTTAGCCCGCGCATGTGTCAGTCATATTACAGTGGCACTTTCGGCGCGATTGTGCGTTGCAAAAGAAACGTGACCGCCGCATTTACCTCGGACGATCGCGGAGATAGGCTCAAGACCAGACATGTCGAGCAAGGAATTTTCAATGACGGACGGCAATACCGGCAACTGGTGGCGTGGCGGCGTCATCTACCAGATCTATCCCCGCTCCTTTCAGGATACCACAGGCGACGGCATCGGCGATCTGCCCGGCATCACTCGGCGGCTGACCTATGTGGCCGAACTCGGCGTCGATGCGATCTGGCTGTCGCCGTTCTTCAAGTCGCCAATGGCCGACATGGGCTATGATGTCTCGGATTATCGCGATGTCGATCCGATGTTCGGCACGCTCGATGATTTCAGGGCGCTGGTCGACGAGGCTCACAGGCTCGGCCTGAAGGTCATCATCGATCAGGTGCTGTCGCATACATCGGACCAGCATCCCTGGTTCAAGGAAAGCCGTTCGAGCAAGGACAATGCCAAGGCTGACTGGTATGTCTGGGCCGATGCCAAACCCGACGGCACGGCGCCCAACAACTGGATGTCGGTCTTCGGCGGTCCGGGATGGGAGTGGGACGGCACCCGCAAGCAGTATTACATGCACAATTTCCTGACGAGCCAGCCCGATCTAAACTTCCATTGCGAGGCCGTGCAGGATGCGCTGCTCGACGCCGTCCGGTTCTGGCTCGATCTCGGGGTGGACGGCTTCCGCCTCGATACGGTCAACTACTATTTCTGCGACGCCAAGCTGCGCGACAATCCGCCAATGCTGGACGACGATGATGCCGCCGGCCTCGATGCGCCGGAGGTCAATCCTTACGGCTTTCAGAAGCATATCTATGACAAGACAAGGCCGGAGAACATCGGCTTTCTCCAGCGTTTCCGGGCGCTGCTCGATGAATATGACGACCGCTCCTCGGTCGGCGAGGTCGGCGATGGCGCGCGCTCGCTGAAGACCGTTGCTGAATATACCGCCGGCAACGACAAGCTCCATATGTGCTACACCTTCGACTTCCTCGGACCGGATTTCTCGCCGGCCCATATCCGCAAATGCGTGGAGAATTTCTTCACCGTGGTGTCGGATGGCTGGGTGTGCTGGGCGTTTTCCAACCACGATGTCGACCGGCACGTCTCGCGCTTTGCGAAAACGGAGGCCGAACGCGAGCCAATCGCGCGGCTGGCCATTTCGGTGCTTGCAACGCTCAGGGGTTCGATCTGCCTCTATCAGGGCGAGGAGCTTGGCCTGCCGCAGGCGGAGCTTGCCTTCGAGGATCTGCGCGATCCCTACGGCATCCGCTTCTGGCCGTCCTACAAGGGCCGCGACGGATGCCGCACGCCAATGCCTTGGAGCAATGTGCCGCCCGATGCCGGTTTTTCTACCGCTGACAAACCGTGGTTGCCGGTGCCGGAAGCCCATCTGGCGCTTTCGGTGTTCGAGCAGGCGCCCCGACCGGACTCGGTCTACAGCCATTACCGCGCCACGCTCGCTTTTCGCGCCGAGCACGCGGCGCTGTTTGACGGCGCTATCGAATTTCACGACTGCGACAATGACGACGTGCTGATGTTTACCCGCAGCAAGGGCAAGGAAACCCTGCTGTTCATCTTCAACTTCGCCGACACGCCGCAGGAAGTGCCGTTACAGATGACCGTCGATCACGTCAAATCCGTCGATCTGCCGGGCATGACGGGCGTGCTGAACGGCGCCGAGGTGGAACTCGGCGCGTTCGACGGATTTTGCGCGCGGATCTAGAATAGTTTCGCCGTGCGCGATGTGATGGCGGACGCCCGGTTTGCCGGGCCTCCGCGTCGCGCTCAGTCTTCCAGCGCCTTGAAGCGATAGAGCAGGGCGCCGAGCAATCCGCCGGCGAGCGGCGCGACGATGAACAGCCAGAGCTGGGCCAGCGCATGGCCGCCGGCAAGCAGTGCGGGACCGAAGCTGCGGGCGGGATTGACCGACACGCCCGTGACCTGAATGCCGACGAGGTGGATGGCAACGAGCGTCAGCCCGATTGCAAGCCCGGCAAAGCCGGCGGGCGCCGCGGCGCCGGTCGAGCCGAGAATGACGATCACGAAGATCGCGGTGAACACGACCTCGAAGACGAGCGCCGCCGGCAGGGCATATTCGCCGAGATAGCCCGGTCCCCAGCCGTTCTGGCCGAGGCTGGCCGTGGAGCCGGCGATGATCGCCAGAACGAACGCGCCCACCAGCGCGCCGGAGAACTGGGCGACCCAGTAGCGCAGCATTTCGCCGGTCGGCATGCGGCCCGCGACAAACACGCCGAGGCTGACGGCAGGGTTGATGTGGCAACCGGAAATCGGCCCGATGCCATAGGCCATGGCGACAATGGCAAGACCGAAGGCAAAGGCGATGCCGGTCTGCCCGATGGCATCGCCGCCCAGAACGGCAGCGCCGCAGCCAAACAGCACAAGCACGGCCGTGCCGATAAATTCTGCCACGAGTTTCTTCATGTTGAGGACCCCGAAAAAACGGCGACCCCCATTCCCCGAGTGGCCCGCCGACGATTGAACGATCAATGTGGAGCGACCCAGGTGTTTTTTTCGAGATATGCGCGATTGGCTCGCGTTTAGCAAGCAAAATAAGAGGGCGGCAACCTATCCGTCTATCGTCACGGACCAGCTAAAGCGCGCCGACTTGCCGGCGGGCAGCGTTACGGTGAAAGGTCGGTCTTCGATCGCCGGACCCTTGCCGTGGGCCGCGGCCATGCCGTGCCAGGGCTCGACGCAGATATAGGGCGCGCCGGGCTTGGTCCAGAGCGCCAGGTTCGGCAGGTTTTCGAAGCGGAAATGCAGCGAGGGGCCATCCTCGGCGCTGAGGCTCAGCCGATCGCCCGCGCCTTCGGGAAAGATCATCGCATCCGCCTCGAAATAATCATGGTCGAGGGCGAGCAAGCCGTCCGAGAATGGCGAGGCGAGCGGCGTCAGGTCCAACAGGCCGTCGCGCAGGCGGATCATGGCGGGCTCGGCGCGGTTTGTAAGCGCGATGTGATGGACATGGCCCCTGGTGAGGCCCGACATCGGCCAGCGGAAGGCGGGATGGAAGCCGAAGCCGAACGGCATCGGCCGCTCGTCGCGGTTTTCCACCTCGGCGGTCACCGTCAGTGTCGCGTCCGCCAAAGCATGGGTAATCGCAAGCGAGAATTCGAACGGATAGGCCAGCCGCGTCTCGTCCGTCGGGTCGAGCCGGAAGCGGCAGGAGGAGGGCGAGCTGTCCTCGAGCGCGAACACGCTCCTGCGGGCAAAGCCGTGCTGCTGCATCGGGAAGGCCATGCCCTCGATCGTCACCCTGTTATCGGGCGCCTTGCCGACGATCGGAAACAGGATGGGGGCGCGGCCGGTCCAATAGGCCGGGTCGCCATCCCAAAGCCATTCGCGCCCGTCCTTGCTGGCGAGAGAGCGGGTCTCGGCGCCAAGCGGCGAGACCGCGACGGCAAGGCGTTCGTTTTCGATCAGAATGTCGTCTGACATGACTGGATCCCTCGTTCGCGGCAGTGCAGTGGCAATAGAAGCGGGGCGAAAAGCGGAACCCGGCGTTTTTCGCCAGATTCGCGGCGGCCGCGGATAGCGGCGCGGCGGGCGAACCCGATGCGCCGCCTTTCACGGCCGCAGCCGCATGTGAGGCCGCCTCAGATGTTGTTCATCAGCACCTTGCGCAGCTTCTCGAACAATTCGTCGATCTCGGATTTGGAAATGATCAGCGGCGGCGACAGCGCGATGATATCGCCGGTGGTGCGGATCAGCAGGCCATCCTCATAGGCCTTCAGGAAGGCGGTGAAGGCGCGTTTCGTGGCCTCGCCCGCGATCGGCTCCAGCTCGATCGCGCCGATCAGCCCGGTATTGCGGATGTCGATGACATAGGGGCAGTCGCGCAGGCTGTGGAGCTGTTCTTCCCAATAGGGCGCGAGTTCGGCGGCCCGCGTCAGCAGGCCCTCTTCCTTGTAGGTGTCGAGTGTGGCAAGGGCTGCCGCCGACGCCATCGGATTGCCGGAATAGGTATAGCCGTGGAAGAACTCGATCATGTGCTCCGGGCCGCTCATGAAGGCGTCGTGGATTGCGGAGGTCACGAACACCGCGCCCATCGGAATGACGCCGTTGGTCAGGCCCTTGGCGGTGATGATGATGTCCGGTTTGACGTCATAATACTGCGCGGCGAAGGGCGTGCCGAGACGGCCATAGCCGGTGATCACTTCGTCGAAGATCAGCAGGATGCCGTATTTGGTGCAGATCTCGCGCAGCTTCTTGAGATAGCCCTTCGGCGGAATGAGAACGCCCGTGGAACCGGCGACCGGCTCGACGATGACGGCGGCCACGGTCGAGGGGTCGTGAAGCGTGACGATCCGCTCGAGTTCGCTGGCCAGATCGCCGCCATGCTCCGGCTGGCCCTTGGTGAAGGCGTTCTTCTCCGGCAGGTGGGTGTGGGGCAGATGGTCGACGCCGGTCAGAAGCGTGCCGAACATCTTGCGGTTGGCCACGATGCCACCGACCGAGATGCCGCCGAAATTGACGCCGTGATAGCCACGTTCACGGCCGATCAGCCGGAACCGCGAGCCGTCGCCCTTCGCCCGATGATAGGCAAGCGCGACCTTGAGCGCGGTCTCGACCGATTCGGAGCCGGAATTGGTGTAGAGCACATGGTTCATGCCGTCCGGCGCGATGTCGACCAGCCGGTTGGCGAGTTCGAATGCCTTGGGGTGGGCGAGCTGGAAGGCGGGGGCGTAATCAAGTTCGCCAGCCTGTTTGCGGATCGCCTCGACAATCTTCGGCCGGCAGTGACCGGCATTCACGCACCACAGCCCCGCGGTCGCGTCCAGTACCTTTCGGCCGTCGGCGGTCGTGTAATACATGTCCTTGGCGGCCACGAACATGCGCGGGGCCTTCTTGAACTGCCGGTTGGCGGTAAACGGCATCCAGAATGCGTCGAGGTTGTTGGGCGTCACATTGGCGCTGTCGGACATGAGCTGCTCCACAAAAGAAAGCGACCCGTTGCCGGGCCCTGTTGCTTCAATACTGTTGGAGAGCACGTTATCAGCGGTACCGCCGCCGTCAAGCAAAAGCCTCTGCCAAAAGGCACAATCCGTCAGGCACCGCCTCGCCAGTCCCTGCCGGTCCGCGCTGCGCCGACCGACAGAGGCTCATACCCTTTGTATCAGCCCGCCTTGCGGCTGGCGATCACTTCCTCGTCGTAAATCTCGCCGAGCGTGTCGAGAAGCTTGCGAACCGGTTCGGCATGCGTGCTGTAGTAGATGGTCTGAGCTTCGCGCCGCGTTTCCACGAGGTTCTGTGCGCGCAGCTTCGACAGGTGTTGCGACAGGGCGGATTGACTGAGGCCGACGCGGATCGCGAGCGCGCCAACCGGCATTTCGTTTTCGATCAGCACGCAGAGGATCTGAAGACGCTTCGGATTTGCCATCGCCGAAAGCAGGCTGGCGGCCGGAGAGGTCTTGTCTGACAATTTGTTTGCGCTCACATCAGTACTCCTTGGCTTGATGCGAAGTGTCAATAATTTTTGCAATGCCTAAAATGAAATGTAACTGAGTCTCCCGGAAAAAAATAATACGAAATTTAGGGTATTTTTTAACAGGATGGCCGAAAATAAAGGAAAAGTCCATTTTCGTCCGCCCTCGGCATCGATTTAACTCGACTGATTACTGCCAAATGACAAGCAGGAGCCGATCTCGATGCGCGCGTCATGCGGTCCGGCTTTCACCCGGGCTCGATCAGATCCTTGCCCTCGATGGCGTAGGCCTTGCCAAAGCCGCCATTGAGGTTCGCCGATACCGGCGACAGGCGGTAGAAGTTGAAATCGGGAAAGTCTATGTAAGTCTTTGCTTTCGGGTGGCGCTCGAGGAACCGCGCCCGCATCCGCGCATGGTCGTCGCTGCCGCGTTCGATGACCTCGGCCAGGCACCGCGTCGTCATGCGTGGATGGGCCATCGGGTCGCCCTTTCCGGGTTCCCCCGTCAAAAGCGAAACCCTGCCGTCGCGCTCGATCGCTCTGGTATGGCTCGACAGCCCCGAAATCAGGATCACGGGCGCGCCGTCGGTATCGGTCGCGATCAGCACCCGGCTTGCGAGCGGAAATCCGGTCTCCGGTTCGTTGACGGCAAGGGCGGCAAAACCGGCTTCGCGCAGAAGCGATTTAGCCAGGCGGATCGCCGCTTCGTCGGTTTCGCGCAGAGGTGATGGTTTCTCGCTCATGTCGACGGTCCTGCGGGTTGCGGCCGGCGCGGCGAAAGGCCGGCGGCAATCTCGCGGTGCGAGATCGTTCCGGCGATACGCCCGCCCTCGACGACGCCGATCGTTCCGGGCCGTTCCGCAAGCAGGCGTATCAGCGTCATGGCCGGCGTGGCGGCCTTGACGGTCGCTGCGATCTGCGTGTCGAGTTGGCTGCGGGAGGATACGGGACTCATGATGTCTGCTGCGGTCAGAACCGCCATCGGATTGGTGTTGGCCACGAAATCGGCAACATAGTCGTTTGCCGGGTTCTTGATGATTACGCGCGGCGTGTCCGTCTGGATTATCCTTCCGCCTTCCATGATCGCGATGCGATCGCCGAGCTTGATGGCTTCGTCGAGATCGTGGCTGACGAACAGGATCGATTTTCTGAGGCGCTGCTGCAAGGCCAGCAACTCATCCTGCAGATGCGCGCGGATCAGCGGATCGAGGGCGGAAAACGGCTCGTCCATCAGAAGGATCGGCGCGCCGGTGGCAAAGGCGCGCGCCAGGCCGACCCGCTGCTGCATGCCGCCTGAAAGCGCGTCGATGGGGCTGTCGGCCCAGTCGGAGAGGTTGACCAGTTCAAGCTGTTCTTCGATGCGCTCGCGCCGCTCCCGTTTCGGCAGGCCCGAAAGCTCTAGCCCGAGGCCGACATTTTCGGCAACGCTCAGCCAGGGCAGCAGCGCGAACTGCTGGAACACCATGGAGACGGACCGCGCCCTCAGCGCCCTGAGCGCTTTTGCACTGGCGGTATAGGGATTGACGATGCCGTCTTCGGTATGCACCTCGACGTCGCCGCGCACGACCGGCGCCAGGCCATTGACGGCGCGCAGCAATGTCGACTTTCCGGAGCCCGAAAGGCCCATCAGCACGACGATCTCGCCGCGTCCAAGCGTCAGCGAGGCGTTGGAGACCCCGACGAGGCTGCCGGTGCGGGCGTGAATGTCATCACGCGAAAAGCCGGCATCGATCAGCGGCAGGGCGCGGCGCGCATGCCTGCCGTAGACGATATCGATTGCGTTGATCTCGACGACTGTTTCCATGGGCTTTGCATCGGCATGGCAGGAGGGGATGGCAGGCGGTTGTTTCTCATATTCGCGCACAAGCGGCAAGATGCGCCGCGCGAAAGCGGCGGCCCGCGCTTTTCTGTGGCTTTCTGCGATTCAGGCTTCTTGCGGGCTGCGGTTCGCGGCAAGAAAGAAGAAAAAGGACCGCAAAATGGCGAAACTTCACTTCTACTATGCCACGATGAATGCCGGCAAATCGACCCTGCTGCTTCAGGCCGCCTATAATTACCGAGAGCGCGGCATGCATGCCGTCATCCTGCTTGCCGAACTCGATGATCGCGGCGGCAAGGGCGTGGTTTCCTCGCGGATCGGGCTCAAGGCCGATGCTGTCACGTTCGGTCACGACACCGACCTGTTCGAATGCGCAGGCGCGCTCGACCGAGAGCGCAAGATCGATTGTCTGTTCGTCGACGAGGCTCATTTCGCCACCGCCGAGCATGCCTGGCAACTGGCGCGGGTCGTCGATGAACTCAAGATTCCGGTAATGGCCTATGGCCTCAGGTCCGATTTCATGGGCCGGCTGTTTCCAGCCTCGGCCGAACTGTTCGTGCTCGCGGATGAAGCGAGGGAAGTGCGGACGATCTGCCACTGCGGCCGCAAGGCAACCATGGTCGTGCGATTGGATCAGGCCGGCAACGCGCTGCTTGAAGGCCCGCAGATCGAGGTCGGCGGCAATGACCGCTACGTTTCCTATTGCCGTTTGCACTGGAAGGAGAAGACAGGCCGCCGATAGAGCGTTTCCTCCCGCAACGCCCCGACCCGCCCTCATTCGATCAGCTTGAGGCGGATCGCCTTGGCGACAAGCTGTGCCCTGTTGACGCATTCCATCTTGCGGATCGCGTTCGCCAGATAGGCATTGACGGTATGGTCGGAGAGATTGAGGATCCTGCCGATCTCGTGCGATGTCTTGCCCTCGGCGGTCCATTTGATGACCTCCAGCTCGCGCGAGGACAGGCTCTTCAGATGGTGGGCGGAAACCGGCCGCAACTGCTCGAACCGGCGACAGGCGGCAACGGCCAGCCTGTCGAGCGCCGTCTTTTCCGCTTCGCCGAGCGGTTCGCGATCCCCGAACAGCAGGAAGGCAAGGGGTTCCGGCTGACAGTCCGGCGCCATGAAGACAACGCCCATGCGGACATGGATCGTCTTGAGGCGCTGGCCGAATGCCGCCTCCGTGTCCTCCAGTTCGAACTGGTCGATATCCCATTCGATCGGCGAGGCCGCGGCTCTCCACGATCGGACAAAGGCGGAATTTTGCAGGATCTCCGCCTGATCATAGGCCGCGATGAGGGGGTAGGGAAGCGAGGTAAAGTGAATCAGGGACTGCAGCAATGCGTCTCTGCTGTGGGGTATGTCGGTCAACGTAAAGTGGTTGAAACCAAAGGTTGATGTAATTTCACCAAGCGCAACGATCAGCTCTGCGGTTGTGTCCGAACGCGCGACCCGCGCCAGCAATTCCAGAATTCTGGATTCGTCCATCATCATCGCTGTTTCTGCCATAACTTGTTTTGTATAAAGCGTTTTTCGAATCTCGCCTCAAGGCGACCGATGAAGGTCGGCGGCCTCCCGAGGAATGTGATGAGAAGAATGTTCGCGGATCATTCTCCCATGAGTTGACGCGCAAGCTCTTTGCAGGCGAACATTGTCTTTAGTTTGATAAACCCTTCGACAAGTATAAATCAAGCTAAGGTTGTAAAATGAGGTGTGAATATCCCTGTTCGGGCTGCGATCTGCCCGCGATTTGACAATGGTGCGGAGGGTTTCCGGTCGGACTTTGCCTTGGCGCAAAGCGCGGTAAATGCGGAGGCCCGCGCGCCGCCGGGCAACGACAACAGTCGTCGGGAAACTGTCAGGGTTCTGGCGGCGGCGAGCGGCTGGCCCGACGCCGGATAATCGCTGACTGCGACCTGCCTATTCGGCCCGTCGCTTCTCCGAGGCCGCGACATCGGCCTCGACCACCGCAAGGCTCGCCATGTTGACGATGCCGCGCGAGGTCACCGAGGGCGACATGATGTGGGCCGGGAGCGCGCTGCCGAGCAGGATCGGGCCGACATGCAGCGCTTCCAGCATGCTCTGCACCACCGTCATGGTGATATGGGCGGCATCGAGCGAGGGGAAGATCAAGAGATTGGCTTCGCCCGTCAGCGTGCTGTTGGGCATGGCGCGTTCGCGCAGCAATTCGGAAATTGCGGTATCGCCGTGCATTTCGCCGTCGACCTCAAGCTCGGGCATCCGGGCGCGCACCAGCGCCAGCGCTTCGCGCATCTTGGCAGCGCTTTCGGAATCGCGCGAGCCGAAATTGGAGTGCGAGACGAGCGCGGCCTTCGCCGTGATGCCGAAGCGGGCGACGGCGCGGGCGGACTGGATGGTCGTTTCCGCGATTTCCTCCGCGCTTGGGCAATAGGTCACGTGGGTATCGGCGAAGAAGGTCGCGCCGCGGTTGGAAATCAGGAGCCCCAGGCTCGAGAAATCGCGGACATTCTCATGCTTGCCAATGATGTTGCCGATATCGCGCAGGTGCTTTTCGAACCGGCCCTCGACGCCGCACAGCAGCGCATCCGCATCGCCGCGCTTGACCGCGAGCGCGCCGATCACCGTGGTGTTGGTGCGCACGATGGTGCGCGCGCGCTCCGGGGTGACGCCCTTGCGCGCGACGAAGGAGAGGTATTCGTCGACATATTCGCGGAACCGCGAATCGCTCTCTGGATTGATGATCTCGAAATCCTCATGCAGCTTCATGCGCAGGCCGTAGCGCTTCATGCGGGTTTCGAGCACGTTCGGCCGTCCGATCAGGATCGGCTGGGATATGCCTTCCTCGATCAGCACCTGGGCGGCGCGCATCACGCGCTCGTCCTCCCCGTCGGAGAAGATCACCCGCTTGCGTTCGGCCGCCTTGGCGGCGGCGAAGACCGGCTTCATCACCAGGCCGGAGCGGAAGGCGAAGCGGGTCAGGTGCTCGTAATAGGCCTCATAATCGGGGATCGGCCGTTCGGCGACGCCGGATTCTTCCGCCGCGCGGGCAACAGCGGGCGCGATCCTGAGAATCAGGCGCGGGTCGAAGGGCGAGGGGATCAGATAATCCGGGCCGAAGATCAGCGGTTCGCCATTGGCCGCTGTCCGCGAGGCCTCCCAGACCTCCTCCTTTGCGAGCCCGGCAATGGCGCGCACGGCGGCCATCTTCATTTCCTCGTTGATCGTGCGCGCGCCGCAATCCAGCGCGCCGCGGAAGATGTAGGGGAAACACAGGACATTGTTGACCTGGTTGGGGAAGTCCGAACGCCCGGTACAGATCATCGCATCCTCGCGCTCGGCGCGGGCGAGATCGGGCATGATTTCCGGCACGGGGTTGGCGAGCGCCATGATCATCGGCCGCGGCGCCATCTGCTTGAGCAGCGAGGGCTTCAGCGCGCCTGCGACCGAGAGGCCGAGAAACACGTCCGCCCCGGCGATGTGATCGGCCAGCGCATGGGCGTCGCTCTCCTGGGCATAGATCGCCTTCCACTGGTCCATATTGGTCTCGCGGCCGGGATAGACCAGGCCGTCAATGTCGAAGACCCAGATATTCTCGCGCTTGGCGCCGAGCGAGACCAGCAGGTTGAGACAGGCGAGCGCGGCTGCACCTGCGCCGGAGGCCACGATCTTGACGTTCTCCAGCGATTTGCCGGCAAGCTCCAGCCCGTTCAGGATCGCGGCGGCGACGATGATGGCGGTGCCGTGCTGGTCATCGTGGAACACCGGGATCTGCATCTTCTCGCGCAGGATCCGCTCGACCTCGAAACATTCCGGCGCCTTGATGTCCTCAAGGTTGATCCCGCCGAAGGTCGGCTCCAGCGCGGAAATGGTGGACACCATGCCGTCGATCGACGGCGCGTCGATCTCGATATCGAAGACGTCGATGCCGGCGAATTTCTTGAACAGAACCGCCTTGCCTTCCATCACCGGCTTGGAGGCGAGCGGGCCGATATTGCCGAGGCCGAGAACGGCCGTGCCGTTCGAGATCACGGCGACCAGATTGGCGCGCGAGGTATATTGCGCGGCGTCATTGGGATTTTCGTGAATGGCGATGCAGGGCGCGCCGACGCCGGGCGAATAGGCAAGGGCGAGGTCGCGCTGGTTGCCGAGCGGCTTGGTCGCCTGGATTTCCAGCTTACCGGCGCGCGGATAGCGGTGATAAAAAAGAGCCTGCTGCTGGAGGTCTTCCCCGGCGGGCTTCTTTCCTGTCGGTTCGCTCATCGTCTGGTCTCCTTGCACGGCGAAAAATCCGGTCCCCATAAAGTCGCGCGACTATATGGTCGGAAAAAAGGAACTGCAATCCATCCGGATCGCTTCAGTCGTTTTTGAATTTCGGGAGGCGGTGCGGTTGGCGACGCAGTGTTTACACATCCTCGTCTTCCGCGATCGGTTTTTTCGCGTATGTTAGCGACTTCTGAAACCGCGCCCGCGCGGGCAACCATTAGCACGGAGCTGATTTATGAGCACAAACCGCATGTTGCAGCCGATGGCGCCGATCTTCCTGGCCATTTTGCGTGTCGTGACAGGCATTCTTTTCTTCGAGCATGGCACGCAGAAGATCCTGCATTTTCCGGACACTGACAGGTATCCGGAAATGTTCTCGCTGTTTTGGGTTGGCGGCATTCTGGAAATCGTCGGCGGCGCGCTGATCGTGCTCGGACTTTTCACCCGCATCTCGGCCTTCGTGCTGTCCGGCATGATGGCGGTCGCCTATTTCATGGTTCATGCGCCCCAAAGCTTCTATCCTGCCAATAACGGCGGCGACGCGGCAATCCTGTTCTGCTTCATCTTCCTCTACCTCGTCTTCGCGGGTCCCGGCTCATTCAGCCTGGATGGCAAGCGCAAGTAAGCCTGAAGCATTCAAGACACTCTAAAGCGGGCCCTGGCACCCGCTTTTTTGTTGTGCCCGCGAAGCATGGTTGCCCTTTTGCCCGATCCGTTTTAGGCCACGGCAGAGACAAAAGGAGACAGGCCGCCATGATGCCGAAGCAATATATCATTCCCGGCATGATGATCCGGGACATGCTGGTGCCGGTGCCGCTCGACTGGAGCCGCCCGGACGGGCCGGTGCTGCAGGTTTTCGCTCGCGAGATCGTTGATCCGGTCAAGCGGCGGGAGAACCTGCCGGTGCTCGCCTTCCTGCAGGGCGGGCCGGGCGGAAAATCGCCGCGCCCGGTCGCCGGCGGCCCGCCATGGCTGAAGGCCGCGCTGAAGACCCACAGGGTGGTGCTGATCGACCAGCGCGGAACCGGCCGCAGCAGTCCGATCGACGGCCATGTCATCTCCCGTTTCGAAAGCGGAGAGGCGGCTGCGGATTATCTGATGCATTTCCGCGCCGACAGCATCGTCGCCGATTGCGAGCACATCCGCAAACAATTGCTGGGCGATGTCAAATGGGAGACGCTTGGCCAGAGCTTTGGCGGGTTCATCACGCTCACCTATCTGTCGCGCGCGCCGGAGGGGCTCGCCGCCTGCTATGTCACGGGCGGGCTTGCCGGACTTGCCGCCGAGGCGGAGGAGGTCTATCGCCGCACCTATCCGCGCGTTCTTTCCAAGAACCGACGCTATTACCAGCGCTATCCCGAAGATGAGCGGCTTGCCGGCCGCATCGCCGACTTCATTGAAAATAACGCGGTTCACCTGCCGGACGGCGACCGGTTGAGCGTGCGTCGGCTGCAGACCCTGGGGCTGGGGCTCGGCATGGCGCCCGGCTTCGAAGCGCTCCATTTCCTCCTCGATGAGGCTTTTGCGGACCCCGACGAAACGCGGCTGTCGGAGAGCTTCCTGTTCTCCGTGATGGCCGAGACCGGCTTTGCCGGAAATCCGCTGTTCGCTGTGCTGCAGGAAAGCATTTATGCGCAGGGTCCCCGGCCCACCGCCTCCGCCGCCGAACGGATACGGGCCGAATTCCCGCGCTTCGATCCGGCGCGCCGGCCGCTCCTGTTCACCGGTGAGATGATGTATCCGTGGATGTTTGAGGAAATCCGGTCGCTGCGTCCGTTTTCCGCCGCCGTCGAGGTGCTTGCGGCAAGAACGGACACTCCGCCGCTTTACGACGCAACGCGGCTGTTCGCCAATGACGTTCCGGTGGCCGCTGCCGTTTATCACGACGACATGTATGTGGATGCCGGCCTGTCGCTGGAGACCGCGAACCGTCTTGGCAATTGCCGGACCTGGGTCACCAACGAATATGAGCATGACGGCGTGCGCCAGAGCCCGGCGGTGTTCGAACGGCTGCGGGACATGGTGATGGCCGAGGGTGGGCCGCACCGGTGAGCCCTCGGCCGGCGCGGCGCTACGCCTCCGCCGGTCGGCCCTTGAACGATTTGGCGAGCACGAACATCTCGACGGATTCGGAGCGCGAGGCGGCGGGCTTGACGTGGATTACCTGGCGGAAGTTCTGCTTGAGCATGGTCAAGAGGTCGTGCTCGGCGCCGCCCTGAAAGGTCTTGGCGAGAAAATGCCCGCCCTCGGCCAGCGTCTCCACCGCGAAATGGGCCGCGACCTCGCACAGATACATGGTGCGCAGATGGTCGGTGCGGCGATGGCCGGTGGTGGGGGCGGCCATGTCGGAGATGACCACGTCGGGCGGCCCGTCCAGCGCCTCGCGCAGAAGGGCGGGGGCGGCCTCGTCGAGAAAATCCATCTGGAAGAATTTCACGCCCGGAACGCCGTCCATCTCAAGAAAGTCGATGGCCGCGACGCGAATGTCGGTATCGGTGGAGCCGGTAACCTTGGCGGCGATCTGCGACCAGCTTCCGGGCGCTGCCCCAAGGTCTATGATCCGGCGCGCGCCTTTCAGGATCTGGTGCTTCTCGTCGATCTCCAGCAGCTTGTAGGCCGCGCGGGCGCGAAAGCCCTCGGTCTTGGCGCGCTGCACATAGGGGTCGTTGATATGGCGCTCCAGCCAGCGGCGCGACGACGCCTTCAGCTTGGTCTTCTTGACCTTCTGGCCGATCTTGCGACCCGTTCTGGCTGGCTTGGCGGGTGGTTTGGTCACGTTCGGTCCCATTCAGTCATTGTTTGCGGCCGCGCCCTGGCGGCGGTTGAAGCCGCCGCGGCGGCGTTGTTTGCGCCAGACCCCGTCATGCATCATCATGTCGGTCAACAGCCCTTCGCGCAGGCCGCGATCGGCCACCCGCATGCGCGAGGACGGCCAGCGCCGGCGGATCGCTTCCAGAATGGCGCAGCCGGCAAGCACAAGGTCGGCGCGATCCGGACCGATGCAGGGATTGGCGGCGCGGCCGGCGAAATCCCAGGACAGCAGTTTGGATTGCATGGCCGTGACCTCGTCATCGGTCAGCCAGATGCCGTCGACCTTGCGGCGGTCATAGCGCGGCAGATCGAGGTGGACGCCGGCGAGCGTCGTGACCGTGCCCGACGTGCCGATCAGGTGAAAGCCCTCATCGTCCTTGCCGCCGCCAATGCCCGGACAGTTGAAATCGCCGAGCATCCGGGTGACTTCGGCCACCATCTTCTCGAAGATTTCCGGCGTCACGTCATGGCCGCCATAGCGCTCCGAAAGCGTCACCACGCCGACGGGCAGCGATGTCCAGTGCGAGATGTGGTTGGCAAGCCGGTAGGACCGGTTCTCGTCGAGCTTGATCACCGCGATTTCGGATGAGCCGCCGCCGATATCGAAAAGCACGGCCGAGCGCGTCTCCCGCCCGATCAGCGAGGCGCAACTCGAAACCGCGAGCTTTGCCTCGGTTTCGCGGTTGACGATTTCGAGTTCCAGCCCGGTTTCCGCGCGCACCCGTTTGAGGAAGATCTCGCCGTTATCGGCCGAGCGGCAGGCCTCGGTGGCGATCAGCCGCATGCGCCGGACAGAGCGGCCCCTGAGCTTGGCCGCGCACATGGCAAGCGCCTCAATGGCGCGGTCCATGGCGGCGGGCGAAAGGCTGCCGGTGGCGGCAAGGCCCTCGCCCAGGCGCACGATGCGCGAAAAGCCGTCGACCACGCGAAACTGATGGTGGCGCGTGGGCTGGGCGATCAGCAGCCGGCAGTTGTTGGTGCCGAGATCGAGCGCGGCATAGAGGCCGTGGCCGGGCGCGCGTTGCGGCGCGGCAACATCGCGCGGCGGCGCGTCCCGACGGGGCGGAGGCGGCGCGGGTTGTCTTGCCGTCTCGGAGGCCTGGTCAGGTTTGTGGCCGGTGCCGGGTGTGTGCTTGCAGCCGTCGGCGCCGAGCGGACCTTTGGTATGCGCACGCCGGCCGCGCCGACGCCTGCGTTTGCGCCGCGCCGGCTTGTCGCCGTCATGATCCGGGCTGTTGGCGAGGTTTTCGCCGGATTTCCGGTCCGAAGAGGGATGGCGCGCAGCCTTGCCGTTGCGGGCGGGCTTCGCTTCGCCGCTCTCCGGCGAACGCGCCTGTTCATTACCGTCGGCGACGACGGCATCCTGCGATGCGGGCACTCCGGCGGCGGCCTTGCGGTGACCTTTCCGGGATCGGCGGCGAGCGCGTTTGCCCTTGCCGCCATTGTTCAAGCGCGCCCCGCCATCGGACAGCTCAGCGCTGTTTTGGGGGTCTTCCACTTTGCCAATTCCATCACGCCGCGCAAACCGATTGAATGGCTCGCTGCAAGGCGCTCATATGATTTTCAGTTGAGGTAATCATAGCAGCGTAAGGCCGCGAGGCCAATGACTTTTCTGAGAGGCCGCCGGCCGCGCCCGATGGCGCCCGGTTCATGCGCGTTTGCGCGACGCCGCAGCCTGCCTGCTGCAGGCCTTTGCCGGCACGACGCACGAAACGGCGATGCCCGATTTCGGACAATCCTGCTTCGGCGGACCCGGAACGGGCGCCGGGATTGGCATCAGTCGCAAGATGCTGCCGACAGTGACCTTCCCGAAGCACGGAAAATTTTGCATCTCCCCCTTGGCAAAGCCCGGCCTTTCTGTTTATAAGCCCACCACATCCACGGTGCCCCTCGGGCGCCGCGTTGGGGAATAGGTTAACGGTAGACCCACGGACTCTGACTCCGTTAGTCCTGGTTCGAATCCAGGTTCCCCAGCCAATAATCTCAAGTTTTTGAAATCCGAGACGGTTTTATTGCTTCATTGCGCGCCGGAGTCGCGGCTTCGCCGATGATTGCTCTCCTGGGTCATCCGTCCGATGCGTTCCTGGAGGGGCCCTCGGCGTTGCCGGTACGCGAATTTCCGCCCCATTGCTGCGCTTCCGTCTCGGCGGGGCCGAGCGTGTCGCAGGCCATGAAGAGGTGGCTGGCCGTCGTGGCCAGACCAAGCCGCATGGCAAGCTGGAGAGCGATTTCGATCAGGTCCAGAAGTTCATCCGGCGTCACCATCGCCTCAAGGTCATTGTTTTCCGCGCTGCGGAATGTGTCGTGGTCGTGCATGTTCTGCCTCCTCTCACGCGCGCTGCCGTTCAGTCACTGCCGACGGGGCGCAGGTTTCTACTCCGACTGCTGTGCGCGTCTGGCGTCGTTGACTCTGGTGCGGCGTGACGAGGTTGAGTCGCCTGACGTTTTGCGGCGGCTTCCGACCGATGCCGGCGGACGTAGAGAATCATCACGCCGGCGAATCTATCGGTCTTGCGCCGCCTCCCCTTCCATTCGTCCCGCGCGGATGCCGCTTCGTTTTCCTGTAATGTCAACGAAGAAGTGGTTTTGGCGGGTTACACGTAAGTATAAAACGCGTACAATACGATATTATTGTTCTTGATTTTAGTTTTATACAATATCACTGGTAAATTTAAACGAATATCCGCAATTTATTTTATATTTAAACTTCACCACTCATTTGCCGAGCTTCAATGCGGAGGGGCGGTCACAGCGGTACGCCCTTATGCCATGTCCCTTGAAAACTTGCGATTTTCGCTGGGTGCGCCGGTCGCGGGATGCTCGCCATCGCGCAGCGCCTCCTCTCGATTTCGCGGAGACTCCAGCTCTCCGGTCATGCGACTATCGTTCTCCTTTCATCCTTGCCCGGCGAATTGTCTGGGTTGACTATAAATATGAATGAATGTTTATATGTTCATATATATAAAGCGGAGACTTGAAATGTCTGAGAGCGGCGGCGGGCCCGGCAAGGGCCAGGGACACGAACACCGGCATGATGGTGGTCACGACCATGACGGTCATGATCACGCGCATAGCCACGGCGACGGGCATCACAGCCACGCGCCTTCCGTGTCGCGCAACAATGAACGCGTGGTGCTGATCGGCCTTTGCCTGACGGCGGGCTTCATGGTCGCCGAGTTCATCGGCGGCTGGCTGTCGGGGTCGCTGGCGCTGATCGCCGATGCCGGGCATATGCTGACGGATACGGCGGCGCTGGGGCTGGCCTGGGCCTCGTTCCGCTTCGGTCGCCGGGGCGGCGATGAAAAGCGCACCTTCGGCTATATGCGCTCCGAGGTGCTGGCCGGGTTCGTCAACGCGCTGGCATTGTTCCTGCTCACCATCTGGATTGCCTATGAGGCGGTCGAACGCCTGATCACGCCGGAACCGGTGCTGGCGGGGCCGATGCTGGTCGTCGCCATACTGGGGCTGTTCGTCAATATCGGCGTGTTCCTGCTGCTGATGCGTGGCGACCGCGACCATGTCACCATCAAGGGCGCGCTGCTGCACGTTCTCGGCGATCTCCTGGGGTCCGTCGGCGCGATCACCGCGGCGGTGATCATCTACTACACAAACTGGACCCCGGCCGATCCGATCCTGTCGGTTCTGATGTCCGTTCTCATTCTGCGGGCTGCCTGGGCGCTGTTGCGCAGCGCGGCGCAGATCCTGATGGAGGGAACGCCGAGCAATATCGAGATCGAGGAACTGCGCCGTTACGTGCTGAATGAAGTCGCCGACGTCAGCGATGTCGCCCATGTTCATGTCTGGTCGATTACCTCGGGCCGGCCGGCGGCAACCATGGAAATCAGCCTTGCGGAAAATGGCAGTGCCGCCACCGCCGTCGATCGCGTGAAGGCGGTGCTGGCAAGGCGCTACGATATCCGCCACGCCACGATCGAGATCAACTGGGGCCAGCACCCGGCGGATTGCCCGCTGGAGGCCCCGGCATGAGCGTCTGTCCGGACGATGATCCGGTGCATTTCGAGGAGACGCTCGCCGACAGGCAGGCGCAGATTGCGGTCGTCGCCGAGACCTTCAAACTGCTCGGTGACCCCACCCGCCTGAAAATCCTGATCGCCTGCCTGAGCGAGCCGGTGGCCGTCGGCGATATCGCGAGCAAGGTGGAGGCCTCGCCCTCGCTGGTCAGCCACCATTTGCGCCTGTTGCGGGGTGCCCGGCTGGTGCGGCGCACCCGAAAGGCGCGGCAGATGTACTACGAGGCCGCCGACCATCACATCGAACACATCGTCTCCGACATGATTGCCCATGCCGGAGAGCATGATGCGATGGATGATCCCGACCCGTAGAGGCGCTCTTTGCGCTTAGGCGAGTGCCGGGCGGCTTTTGGCCATGTCCGCTTCAGCATCCGCGCCGGCCGGAATGCGCATCGGCGTCGAGGGGTCGGTCGCCGCGCGGTAGACGGCTTCGGCGACATCCTGTGGATGCGTTACGAGATCCGCCGGCGCTTCCGCCCATTGCCTGAACACGCCATCGGCAATCTCCTTGTAGGCTTCGGGAATGCGCATGCCTTCCGGTGAGAGCCCCGCCGCGTTCTTGCCGAAATCCGTGGCGGGCGCGCGGCCGGGCAGCACGAGGCGAACGTCGATATTAAACGGCGCGAGTTCGAGCGCCAGGCATTCGCTGAACGCGTTCACCGCCGTCTTGCTGGCCGTGTAGACCGACAAGAGATGAAGCGGGCTGATCGTCACCGTGGAGGTGACATTGACGATCATGCCGGCGCGGCGCGCGCGAAACTGCGGCAGGAAAGCCTGGGTCAGCGCCATCACGCCGATCGTATTGGTCTCGAAAACCTTGCGGATGACATCGACCGGCGAGCCTTCCAGCGCGTTCAGCCATCCGACGCCGGCATTGTTGACGAGAATGTCGATCGGGCCGGCGGCCTCCACGACGCGGGCGATGCTGTCGGGATCAGTGACATCGAGCGGCAGCAGTTCGAGGGTGTCGGATGCGGGAAGCAGGCTCGCGTCCGGTTTACGCATCGTGGCGATCACCCTGAAGCCGCGATCGAGAAAGGTTTTCGCGGTTTCAAGGCCGAAGCCGGACGAGCAGCCGGTGATGAGAACGGTTTTCATGGGAACTCCTTCGCGCGGCACCAAAGGCGCGGATGCGCCCGCTGCCGGCTGAACTGAATGGGTGAAAACGACAGGCACGAAACGTCGTGCCGACAATGCCAATATAGACAGCCGCATTCGGACGCTCCATAATGGGGAATCGCGTTCACATCATTGAAAGTCCGGTTTTGACAGATCCGCTCGCCGATATCGTCTCATTCCTGCAGCCGCGCGCGCCCTATTCCAAATGGGTCACCGGCGCCGGCCCGTGGCGCATTCGCCGGGACCAGACCGGCCAGGTTTTCTATGCGCTCGTGCTGGAGGGCGCGATCCGGTTTCAGGCGGACGGACGGGACGAGGTGGAGCTCGCCCAGGGCGATTTCGTGCTGGTGCCGTCCTCTTTCGGCTTCACCACCACCAGCGCGGACGCGGCGCCGGAACCCGGGATCGTGACGACGCCGGTTCATCTCGGCAATGGCGCGCTCAGGGTCGGACGCACGGAGGGGCCGGCCGACTGCCAGTATCTCGTCGGCCATTGCGTCTTCGGCTCGCTCGATGCGGCGCTGCTGGTTGCGCTGCTGCCGGAAACCGTGGTCGTGCGCCGCGACGAGCGGCTCGCAGCGCTCGCCAGGCTGGTGCGCGACGAAACGCTGTCGAAGCGTCCGGCGCGCGATGTCGTGCTCGAACGCTTGCTGGAAGTGCTGTTCATCGAGGCGTTAAGGTCGACGGCGGCTTCCGATTCCGCACCCGGCCTGCTACGCGGTCTCGCCGACCAGAGGCTCTCCGAGCCGATCCGGGCGATGCATCGCGACCCCGCCCGCGCCTGGACGGTGGACGCGCTTGCCGCTCTCGCCGCCCTGTCGCGTTCGTCTTTCTTCGCCCGCTTCAATCGCACCATGGGCGTGCCGCCGATGGAGTATCTTTACCGCTGGCGGATGATCCTTGCAAAGGACCTGCTCAAGCACAGTCAATTGCCGGTGGCCGCCATCGCGGAGCGGGTCGGCTATGGCTCGTCCAGCGCCTTCAGCCTCGCCTTCACCCGCCACACCGGCCTCGCGCCAGCCCATTTCGCGCGGGCCGAGATCAAGGCGGCGGCGGAATAGCGAAAGGCCGGCGCAACGGGCGCCGGCCTTCTACATGGTCGCGATAAAGAAGACCTATTCCGCCGCGGACTGCGTGCCCGGTGTCGAGATTGCATTGGCCTCGTAGCCATGCGCTTCCTTCAGCGCGGCGCGAACGCCGGCTTCGTAGTCCGGGTGGACCTGCTTGAACAGCGCGAGCTGGCGCTCGATGATCTCGCCCGGCACGCCGCCCATGGCGGCAGCGATGTTGTCGAACAGGCGGGACTTCTGGCCGTCGTCGAAGAGCTCGAACAGGGCGCGCGGCTGCGAGAAATCGTCATTGCCCTCGCGGTGATTGTAGCGCGCCATCGCACCTTCGATCGCGAGCGGCGGCTCCATCGCCGACTTGTCCTCGACAGCGCCGCCCATGCTGTTCGGCTCGTAATAGGCGTCGGTCGCGCCGGTTTTCTGGCCGAAGAAATTCATCTGGCCATCCTTGTGATAGTGATGAACCGGACATTTCGGCGCGTTGACCGGCAGCGCCTCATAATGCGTGCCGAGGCGGTAGCGGTGGGCATCGGCATAGGAGAAGATGCGCGCCTGCAGCATCTTGTCCGGCGAATGCGAGATGCCGGGAACGATGTTGGAGGGCGAGAACGCCGCCTGCTCGATCTCGGCGAAGTAATTGTCGGCGTTGCGGTTCAGCTCCATCACACCAATATCGATCGGCGGATAGTCGCCATGCGGCCAGACCTTGGTGAGGTCGAAGGGGTTGTAGGGCGTCTTGCCGGTATCGCTCTCCGGCATGATCTGCACCTGCACCTTCCAGCGCGGATACTGGCCGGTCTCGACCTTGTCGAACAGGGCTTCCTGATAGGTCTCGCGGCTCTTGCCGATCAGCGTTTCCGCCTCGTCATTGGTGTAGTGCTTGTGGCCCTGCTCGGTCTTGAAGTGGAACTTGACCCAGAAGCGCTCGCCGGCATCGTTCCAGAGCGAATAGGTGTGCGAGCCATAGCCGTTCATGAAGGTCGGATCGACCGGGATGCCGCGGTCGGACATCAGGATCGTCACCTGGTGCAGGCTTTCCGGCGACAGCGACCAGAAGTCCCACATCGCCTTCGGCGAGCGCAGATTGGTGCGCGGATGGCGCTTCTGCGTGTGGATGAAATCCGGGAACTTGTAGGGGTCGCGGACGAAGAACACGGGCGTGTTGTTGCCGACGAGATCCCAGTTGCCATCCTCGGTGTAGAATTTCAGCGCGAAGCCGCGCACGTCGCGCTCGGCGTCGGCAGCGCCCAGTTCGCCGGCGACGGTGGAGAAGCGGGCGAGCATCGGCGTTTCCGCGCCCGGCTGTAGACACTTGGCCTTGGTGTATTTCGAAATGTCGCCGGTGATCTTCAGCGTGCCGAACGCGCCCCAGCCCTTGGCATGGACGACGCGTTCCGGAATGCGTTCGCGATTCTGATGCGCCAGCTTTTCAATGAGCTGGTAGTCCTGGATCATCACCCCGCCGCGCGGGCCGGCGGTGATCGAGTTCTGGTTGTCCGGGACGGCGGCGCCGGCGGTTGTTGTGAGGGTCGGTTTATCGGCCATGGTTTCCTCCATTGTATCTGACACGCATGGTCTCATGAACAAGTGATAGTTTCCAATTGCGATTTCCTGCAAATACGATAGGTTTTTCCTATCATGATTACACTCAAGCAATTGCGCTACTTCGAGGCGCTGGCGCGCGAGCGCCATTTCGGCCGGGCGGCGGAGGCGGTGCATATCAGCCAGCCGGCGCTTTCGGCCCAGATCATGGATATGGAGGCGACGCTCGGCGTGCGCCTCGTGGAACGCACCCGCAAACAGGTGCTGCTGACGCGCGAGGGCGAGCGGGTGCTCGCCCATGCGGCACGCGTGCTGTCCGCCATGGCCGCGCTGGAACACGCCGCCCGTCCGGCCGCGGGGCCGCTGTCGGGGCCGGTGGCGATCGGCCTCATTCCCACCGTCGCGCCCTACCTGATCCCGAAACTCGTGCCCTATCTGAAGCGTCACTATCCCGAAGCGGAAGTTGCCCTGAAGGAGGCGGTCACCGACCAGCTTCTCGACCATCTGGAGGAGGGGACGCTCGATGCGGTGGTGGCGGCGCTGCCGATCGAGCGCGATGGCATTCAGACGACGGAGCTTTTCGCCGACCGGTTCTTCATGGCGGTTGCCCGCAATCAAGAGACCGTGCTCGCCTCGCCGCTGACCCAGGCCGATCTCGAGGCGGATCGCCTGCTGCTCCTAGAGGAGGGCCATTGCCTGCGCGACCAGGCCTTGGCGCTTTGCGAACAGAAGCCGAAACGCAATGTCGTGAATGTCGGGGCGACGTCGATGACCACGCTTTTGCAGATGGTGGCGAATGACATGGGCATGACGCTGATCCCGGAAATGGCGGTGGCGGCGGAGACCGCGCGCATGCCGCTGACCATCCTGTCCTTTGCCGAGCCTCAGCCCGCGCGTCGGCTAGGGCTCTGCTGGCGGCGTTCCGACAGGCGGCGCGACAGCATGGAGGCACTGTCGGCGGCGGTGCTTGCGTGTCGCGCGGGTTGAAGCGTATTGGCCCTTTACGAAAGCCCTCACACGCGGGATAGTACCGGCAGCGAAGAATACCGGCTGACGGGCGAGAGGGGCTTTGGTCATGAGCGCAATAACACGCATTCTGGCGACGGCATTCGCGGTTCTGGCGCTTGGCAGCGCCGCCGCGATGGCGGACGATGACAAGATCATGGTCTTCGGCGGCGATACCTATGCCAGCGGCACGACGACCGTGCTGAACCAGGACAGCCCGCGCAATGCTTTCGTGGCCGGCGCGACGGCGCGGATTGACGGATCGGTCGGGCGCGACGCGCTTCTGGCGGGCGCCAGGGTTCGCTCCAACGCTTCTGTCAACGGCGACCTCTATGCTGCCGGGTTCTCCGTAAGGATCGACGGCACGGTTGCCGGCGATCTTTCGGCCGCCGGCGCGGATATCGAGGTCGGCCCCGACGCTGCTGTCAGCGGGAATGCGCGGCTGGCAGGCGGTTCGGTGGCGATCAACGCGCCGATCGCGGGCAGCCTGCTCGTCGGCAGCGGCGACCTGATGCTGAACGCGGCGGTTTCCGGCGATGTCAGGATCATGGGCGATGATATCGCCTTCGGCCCGGATGCCACGATCGGGGGCACGTTGACCTATTATGCGCCGGATGAAGTCGCCATTCCGGATACGGTGATCGCCGCCGACAAGGTGACCTTCCGCAAGCTGACGCACGAGGCGGCCGCGGAGGGAGAGGATGAGACCGAGATCGTCTCCGACACGACCGTGGTCGCGAGCTTCATTTCCATGCTGGTCTTCATGCTGGCGCTGGCGACGGTGTTCCTCGTGCTTGCCCCGCAGCGCACGGAAACGGCCAGGGCGCGGCTGATCACCCGGCCCTTCGCCTCGCTCGGCTATGGCTTCGTAGCGCTTTCCACGCTGTTCGGCGCGGTGCCGCTGGCGCTGATGACGATCATCGCCATTCCGCTGATCCCGTTCATCATTCTGGCAACGGTGGTCCTGTGGACCTTCGCCTACCTGCTCGCGGTCTACGCGCTGTCGTGGTGGGTGGTCACCAGCATCAAGCCGCTGAAGCCCAGCCTCGTCAACCGGCTGCTGGCGATCGCCGGCGGGCTGGTGCTGATGTCATTGCTGCACTATCTGCCGTTCTTCGGCTGGATCGCGAACATCGTCGTCGTGCTGCTCGGCTTCGGCGCGATGGCGGCGCTTTGCGGCCACGGCATGATGGCCCGGCGCGAGCGCCGGAAGGCCGACGTGATCGAAACCCCGCCGCCGCATCCGCCCGCCGCCGCGACGCCAGACCCGACCGACCCGCCGGACGAGCCGCCGCGGGCCTAGGCGATCTCAGAACCGGAAGCCGATGCCGACATTGATGGCGTTGGTGAGGATGCCGGTCTTCATCCGGTCGCCGCTGTCGATCTTGACGTCGACCCAGGAATAGTTCGCCTTGTATTCCACGAAGGCGTCCCAGTTCCTGGCAAAGCTGTAGGAAACGCCGGCCTGGGCCTGCACGGTCGGGCCGCCGAACTGATAGCCATAGGTGCGGCCCGATGGCCGGGTGACCTCGACATGGGGCACGTTGATGCCGCCCCCGAGGCCGACATAGGGCGTCCACTTGCTGTCTTTTATCGGAAAGCGGTAGAGCGCGTTCAGCGTCAGCAGATTGAGTCCGTCGGTAAATTCGAAATGGCTCCAGCCCGATTTGGCGAGCGTCGCGTCATCGGCATAGACCTTGGCATGGCTGAAATCGAGCGCGATGCCGAGATTGGGCTGCTTGTAGCGGTCGAGCCAGTAGGTTGCGCGCGCGCCCCAATAGGCCGGCCAGTTGAACGATCGGCCCTCCCAGCCCGCGGTGAAAGCGTCAGCGCTATTGATCTCGATCGATGAATGCGGCGCGGTCTGATAGCCGCCATAGACGGAGAAGGCGGTTTCGGCTGACGCGCGATCGGCAGAAGCGGCAAATGACGCGGCAAGCAGGAGCAGGCCCGCTGAGGCGGTGGGGCGAAGCATGGAGGGATCCCGGAAGCGACATGTTGTTAACCATAACAAAGTATAAATTGGTTAAGGCTTCATGAATGGTCACGCCCGCGACAGCAGCGTCCTATCTCGGACCTTGCCGTCACGCCAAAATCATGTTTCCTTTTTGTTCCATTGAGAATCAGGAGGCACATGTGAGCGAAACGGCGGGGTTGATAACGGGCGACGATGGCAGGGACCGTTGTTTCTGGCATGGCAACCTGCCGGATTATCTGCGCTATCACGATGAGGAATGGGGCCGGCCGGTTACCGATGATTTCCGGCTGTTCGAGAAGCTTTGCCTTGAGGGGTTTCAGTCGGGGCTTTCCTGGCTGACGATCCTGCGCAAGCGGGAAAATTTTCGCGCCGGCTTCGACGGTTTCGATTTCCACAAGGTCGCGCATTACGATCAAACAGATGTCGAGCGGCTGCTGGCCGATGCCGGGATCATCCGCCATCGCGGCAAGATCGAGGCGGCGATCAACAATGCCGCCCGCGCCATCGAGATGGAGGCGGAGTTCGGCTCGCTGGCGGCCTATTTCTGGGGGCATGAGCCGGGACCGGAGGACCGGCCGGCGGTGGTCGATCTTCAGACGCTGAGGGCAAACCCGACCACGCCCGTCTCCGTGAGGATTTCGAAGGATCTGAAAAAGCGCGGCTGGAAATTCGTTGGCCCCACCACCGTCTATGCCTTCATGCAGGCGATGGGGCTGGTCAACGACCACCTCGAAGGCTGCTGCTGCCGTGACGAAGTGGAGCGGCTGAGGGCCGCGCTGAAGCGGCCCGTCGCATCCTGATCAGCCGATCTGCAATGCGAAGATCAGCGTCAGCGCGATCGCCGTCAGCGCCGCGATCGAAAGCACGGCGGTGGCGACCACCCGGCCGCCGGCGCGGCCAAGCGAGCGGATGTCGACCGAAAGGCCGAGGGCTGCCATCGCCAGCACGGTGAGCGCGTTGGACGTGTGGGCGAGCGGCTCGATAAATTCTTCGGGAAAGGCGCCGGCCGAGCGCAGCGCCATCATCAGCGCGAAGCCGATGATGAACCAGGGCGCGATATGCCGGAGCTTGATCTGCGCGCCGCCTGAGCTGCTGCGGGCCGCCATGCCAAGCGCAAACAGCACCGGGCCGAGCATCATCACCCGGATCAGCTTCACCAGTGTGCCGGTCTGCACCGCGATCATGCCACCGGGCTGGGCGGCGGCCAGAACCTGGGGAACGGCATAGACGGTGAGGCCGGAGAGCACGCCATATTGCGCGCCGCTCATGCCAAGGCCGACAAGCGCCAGCGGCAGCGCCAGCACCATGATGACGCCGAGCACGGCGGTGAACGCGATCGCCGAGGCGATGTCGCGCGGTTCGGCATCGATCACCGGGGCGGCGGCCGCGATCGCGGAATTGCCGCAGATCGAGTTGCCGCAGGCCACCAGCATGGCGAGCTTCTTGTTGAGCCCGAGTGCGCGGCCGATGCCATAGGAGATCGCGATCGCGACGACCACCGTGCCGATGATGCCGAGCACCAGCGCTGGGCCCGCAGCCTTCAGCGCCTGCACGCTGATCGACGCGCCGAGCAGCACAATCGCGACTTCGAGGATGAATTTCTCGCAGAAGCGGATACCGGGTTTGAACACTTCCGACAGCGACACAAGCGAGCGGATCAGCGTGCCGATGAGGATCGCCAGCACCAGATTTTCGATGAAGCGGTGGCCGGAAAGCCGCACTTCCACCGCCTCCAGCCCGAATGCGGCAAGCGCCACCAGACAGGACAGGATGATGCCCGGCGCAAGCGACATGATCGGCGCGGTCCAGGAGCGGTCGGGATTGTGGGTAACGGCAATGCGCATGCGGGTCTTTCCTCGTTTGCGCAATACATGGTCTTCTTAAATGTCGTGTTCCATCGAATAATAATTGACGTTTCATTCGATTTTGGAGAATGTTTTTCCATGATGACAGTGGAACAACTCGTCGTGTTCGTGGCCGTGGCCGAGCGCGAACACCTGACCCGGGCGGCCGAGGCGCTGCGCCTGACGCCTTCGGCGGTGTCGAGCGCGCTGCGCAAGCTCGAAGCCTTCTATCAGGTGGCGCTGTTCGACCGCGTTGGCCGGGGGCTGGTGCTGACGGCGGAGGGAAGGGTGTTTCTGGAAGAGGCGCGCGCGGCGCTTGCCCGCATCCGCTCCGCCGAGCAGGTGCTGGGCGAACTCGGCGGGCTGGAGCGCGGCCAGCTTTCCGTCTATGCCAGCCAGACGATTGCCAGCTACTGGCTGCCGGACGTGCTGATGCGGTTTCACGCGCGCTATCCCGGCATCGAGCTGAGGCTCGCCATCGGCAACACCACCACGGTGGCCGATGCGGTGGCGAAGGGCGAGGCGGAGCTCGGCTATATCGAGGGCACGCTCGACAATCCGCGACTGAGAAAACGGCACCTGACAGACGATGCGCTGATGGTGGTGGTCGGCCCCGGCCATCCGCTCGCCGATGGCCGGGCGGTGACGGCGGAGGAGCTGGTCGCCGCCACCGGCTTCGTGCTGCGCGAGGAGGGCTCCGGCACGCGCTTCGAGTTCGAGCATGCGATGGCCGGCTTCGGCATTGCGGCCTCCGATCTCGACCTGGTGATGGTGCTGCCCTCCAACGAGGCGGTGCTTTCGGCGGTGCGCTCGGGCCGGGCTGCGACGGCGGTTTCCGGCGCGGTCGCAGCTCCGTGGCTGGCGTCCGGCGGGCTGAAGCGGGTCGCATTCGACCTGCCGTCGCGCGCGTTCCAGTTGCTCAGCCACAAGGAGCGGCATCTGAGCAAGGCGGCGGCGGCGCTGGTGGCCTTCAGCATCGAGGCTCAGCCCGATGCGCTGCCGTCAAGGGCCAGCGGTTCCGGCGCGATCTCCAGATAAAGCTCGTGCGGCGTATCGGGCAGGCCGCGCCGGTAGCCGAAATCGAGTTTCAGGGCGCCGGCCGTGATGCCCGCAGCTTCGGCATGGGCGTGCAGGCGCGCGAACCCCCCGGCGATATCCGCAAGCGGCCCGTCATGGCGAAGGCGAAGATAGCGCCCGGGCGCAACCACATGGCGTTCTAGGCCGTCCGGTATATCGGTCTTGCCGGCGGCCAGAAAGCCGAGAAACTCGGCATAGGTCCCGTCCCCCTGCCAGCGGGAGACCTCCAGAAAGTTCTCGGCCTCCGGGGCGGCGGCGAACAGCCGCTCCCAGCCGGCGGGAACCGCTCTCGGCAGGTCGTGCCACGCGCCGCGCACCATCAGGCCGATACAGACGAGTTCGGGCAGGGATGTGGTTGCGATCACGATCGGTCCTCCTTTTCGCCGCCGCGTTCCGCCGCGCCGCGCCGGTTGCGGCCTTGGCGCTTGCCGGATTTCCGGCGATCCGTTAATCAGGGCCGGAAAAATGAAGCTGTGTTCCGGATAGGTCAACCATGAGCGACAAGAAGAAGAAACCGCAGAAGCTGAAGGCCCGCCTGCCGCGCGGCTTTGGCGACCGCTCCGCCGCCGATATCCGCGCGACCGAGGAAATGGTGGCGAAGATCAAGGCGGTCTACGAGAATTACGGCTTCGATCCGGTGGAAACGCCGATGTTCGAATATACCGATGCGCTGGGCAAGTTCCTGCCGGACAGCGACCGCCCGAACGAGGGCGTGTTCTCGCTCCAGGACGATGACGACCAGTGGATGAGCCTGCGCTACGATCTGACGGCCCCGCTCGCCCGCCATGTCGCCGAAAACTTCAACGAGATCCAGCTTCCCTACCGCACCTATCGCGCCGGCTACGTGTTCCGCAACGAAAAGCCCGGCCCCGGCCGCTTCCGCCAGTTCATGCAGTTCGACGCGGACGTCGTCGGCGCCCCCGGCGTCCAGACCGATGCCGAAATGTGCATGATGATGGCGGATACGATGGAGGCGCTCGGGATTGCGCGCGGGGATTATGTGATCCGGGTGAACAACCGGAAGGTGCTGGATGGGCTTCTCGCCGCCGTCGGTCTCGATGGAGAGGAGAATTCCGGTCGTAGGCTTACTGTACTTAGAGCTATGGATAAGTACGACAAGTTTGGTCGCGAAGGAATGGTTCTGCTGCTCGGCGAGGGCAGGAAGGATGATAGCGGTGATTTTACCCAAGGCGCTGGGCTAGGAAAAACAGCTATTGATGCCATTGTTGAACTCATAGAAGCTCCGCTAATCGATAGCTTGATTGATTTTACAAGCGAGCTAACTTTCAAAACTGCGGCATTGTCGAAGTTTGGCGTGAACGACCTTTTTGAAAAAGGCTTTCTAGAACTAAAGATTATTTCTGACCTCGTTCAGGCAGCTGGTTATGGAAATGATCGTATTCGTATCGACCCCTCCATCGTCCGCGGCCTCGAATACTATACCGGTCCCGTCTACGAAGCCGAGCTCACCTTCGACGTCACCAATGAAAAGGGCGAGAAGGTCGTGTTCGGCTCGGTCGGCGGCGGCGGGCGGTATGATGGGCTGGTGTCGCGCTTCATGGGCCAGCCGGTTCCGGCGACGGGCTTTTCCATCGGCGTGTCGCGGCTGATGACGGCGCTGAAGAATCTCGGCAAGCTCGGCGCTTCCGAGATCATCGAGCCGGTGCTGGTCACGGTCATGGATGGCGATGCCGAGGCGATGGGGCGCTACCAGAAGATGACGCAGGAACTGCGCAAGGCCGGCATCCGCGCCGAGATGTATCAGGGCAACTGGAAGAAATTCGGCAACCAGCTCAAATATGCCGACCGCCGCGGCTGCCCCATCGCCATCATCCAGGGCGGCGACGAGCGTGCGGCGGGCACCGTCCAGATCAAGGATCTGATCGAGGGCAAGCGGCTCTCCGGCGAGATCGAGGACAACGCCGAATGGCGCGAGGCCCGCGTGGCCCAGAAGACCGTGCCGGAAGACGATCTCGTGGAAGAGGTCCGCGCGATGCTGGAAGCGCAGGCGGAGGATCGGCAGCGCGGGGCGTAAGCCGAGTACCGCGTTTCACGAGGCGTAGTTTTCCCGGGGCGATGCAGCCAGCAGCCCGGGCAGATGAGTGGCATCGGATCGTACCGCTTGCTCCCAATACTCTCTCCCCTCCGGGGCGAGAAGACTTGGGGGCTTTGCGGTGACGCCGATTGCGTTTTGCAGTTCTCCATTCTCCGGAGCGCACATATATTCCCCCATAAACAAAAAACGGCCCGCATTTCTGCGAGCCGTTTGTAACCTTCAGGCGAAGCGGTTCAGATGCCGCTGCCCTTGTTTTCGCGCTCGCGGGCGCGGTCGTCCATCAGTTCGTACCACATGGCGTTCAGCACCGCGAAGAGCGCGGCGAGCGGTAGACCGAGGATCCAGGCGAAATACCACATAGAATTCTCCTTTCGTGAAAGGGGGCGGGCCGCAAGGCCCGCCGGCTTTTGTCAGTAGGCGTGCTTGTCCTTGTTGGTCACGTCCGCATTGGTCACCTTGCCCCACATGATGTGGTAGACCCACGAAGTGTAGGCGAGGATCAGCGGCACGAAGATCAGCGCGCAGACCAGCATGATGAACAGCGTCAGATGGCTCGACGACGAATCCCATACCGTCAGGCTGGCGCCAGGCTGTTGCGACGACGGCAGGATGAACGGGAACATCGCGACGCCGGGCGTTGCGACCACGCCGAAGACCGAAGCCGACGATGACAGCATGGCAAGCGCCGGGCGGTTGCCCTTCAGCCCGATGAACGCGCCGATCGCGCCGAGGAAGCCGAGCGCGGGCGCCAGCATCATCCATGGATAACGGCCGTAATTGGCGAACCATGCGCCCTGCTCGCGAGCCACATCGTTCATCAGCGGGTTCGACGGGCCTGCCGCATCGACAGCGCCGGTAAAGGCGTAGCCGTCAATGCCGTAATAGAGCCAGACGCCGGCAAGCGCGAACAGCACGATCAGCGCAACCGCCGCGATCGCCCCGAAGCTGCGGGCGCGGTCGTTGACCGGACCTTCGGTCTTGGTCGAAAGATAGGCCGCGCCGTGCATGACCAGCATGGCAACGCAGACCAGACCGGCCAGAAGCGCGAAGGGGTTCAGAAGGCCGAAGAACGAACCGTCGTAGAAGATGCGAAGGTCGTCATCGAGGCGGAAGGGAACGCCCTGCAAAACGTTGCCGAGCGCCACGCCGAAAATCAGCGTCGGCACGAAGCCGCCGATGAACAGCAGCCAGTCCCAGGTATTGCGCCATGTGGCGCTTTCGCGCTTGGAGCGATACTTGAAGCCGACCGGGCGCAGGATGAGCGCGAACAGGATCGCGAACATCGCCAGATAGAAGCCCGAGAACGATACGGCGTAGATGGCCGGCCACGCCGCGAAGATCGCGCCGCCGCCGAGAATGAGCCAGACCTGATTGCCTTCCCAGACCGGGCCGACCGTGTTGATCACGACGCGGCGCTCGTTGTCGTTCTTGGCGATGAAGGGAAGCAGGGTGGCGGTTCCGAGATCGAAGCCGTCCATGATGGCGAAGCCGATCAGCAGAACGCCGAGCAGCAACCACCAGATCACGCGGAGGACTTCGTATGAGATAAGATCGTGCAGTACCATGATGTTTTACTCCGCAGGTGCCATGGTGCCCTGAACCCGGCGAGCGCCGAGAACCGGCATGTCGGGTCCGTTGTCCGGCTGCGGTCCCTTGCGGATCGCGGCGAGCATCAGGCCCATTTCGACGATGAACAGCACCGTATAGATTCCGACAAAGCCGATGATCGTGAGCAGCACCGTGCTGGCGCCGAGGCTCGAGACGGCAAGCGCCGTTGGCAATATGCCCTCGATGATCCACGGCTGGCGGCCGAGTTCCGCGACGATCCAACCGCATTCGGCGGCAATCCACGGCAGCGGAATGATCCAGACCGCGAGGTGCAGCAGCCAGCGGTGGCTGTCCAGCCGGCGACGGGTCGACAGGTAGAAGAACACACCCATGACGGCGATGAACAGGAAGCCGGCGCCGACCATGATGCGGAACGACCAGAACAGCGGACCGACCGGGGGAACCAGGCTGTTTGCGGCCTGTTCGATCTGGGCGGGCGTTGCGTCTGCCGGGTTATCAACGAACGGTTTCAGGAGATAGGCGTAACCGAGGTCGTTGCCGTATTCTTCCATCACCGCCTGGTCGGCCGGGTCCGGCGTGCCGGTGCCCATATTCGCGCGCATGTTCTGCAACGCGCCATAGGCCTGGATGCCGTTTTCGATCTTGGTCTTGCCGTTTTCGACCAGCTCGTTGATGCCCTCGATCGGGGTATCGAGCGAGCGGGTACCGATCAGGCCCATGACCCACGGAATCTTTACCGCGTAATGGGTCTCGCGGTTTTCCGTGTCGGGAATGCCGAACAGGGTGAACGAGGCAGGCGCCGGTTCCGTTTCCCACATCGATTCGATCGCGGCGAGCTTCATCTTCTGGTGTTCTGTGGTCAGATACCCGCTTTCATCGCCCAGCACGACCACCGAAAGGGCAGCGGCCAGACCGAAGGAACAGGCAACCGTCATCGAACGCTTGGCAAGCTCCACATGGCGGCCCTTCAGCACATACCATGCGCCGACGCCGAGCACGAAGACCGAGGCCGTGACGTAGCCGGCCGAAACCGTGTGCACGAACTTTGCCTGCGCGACCGGATTGGTCAGCACCTCGAAGAAGTTGGTGACCTCCATGCGCATCGTGGCCGGGTTGAGGGCCGAGCCGACAGGGTTCTGCATCCAGCCATTGGCGATCAGGATCCACAGCGCCGACAGGTTCGAGCCGATGGCGACGCACCAGGTGATGATCAGGTGCGCGACCCGCGACATGCGATCCCAGCCGAAGAAGAACAGGCCGACGAATGTGGCTTCCAGGAAGAAGGCCATCAGCCCTTCGATCGCCAGAGGCGCGCCGAAGATGTCGCCGACATAATGGCTGTAATAGCTCCAGTTCATGCCGAACTGGAATTCCATCACGATGCCGGTGGAAACGCCGATGGCAAAGTTGATGCCGAACAGCACGCCCCAGAATTTTGTCATTTGCCGCCATATTTTGCGGCCAGTCATGACGTAGGTCGTTTCCATGATCGCAACGATCATGGAAAGGCCCAGCGTCAACGGCACAAACAGAAAGTGATAGAGCGCCGTCATAGCGAATTGCAGGCGCGATAGCGCCACGATGTCCAGTTCCATTGCGTCTCTCCCGCGTTCAAACCGGGTCTCAGTTTCATCGGCCGCCGTTTGACCGGCAGCCGCATTATTGTTGGAGGCCGGGTTTCAGTCCGGTCTCAGTGCGGCAAGCGCTCCGGCAAAGCCGGGCTCGCCTCTTCTGTAGGCGGAAATGATCCGCCCCGAATTGATCATGATCAGTCGATCGGCAATTTCTGCCTCCCGGCGGATATGGGTCGCGATCAGCAAACTACGGTGTTTTCCCGCGCGCGCTTTGATCTTTGTCATGACGTCGCGGGCTGTCTTGCCGTCGAGACCCTCGCTCGGCTCGTCGAGCAGCCATACCGGCGTATCGCGCAGCACAAGCCGGGCGAGCGCCAGCCGCCGGGCCTGTCCGCCTGAAAGCCCGAGGCCCTGTTCGCCGAGCTCGGTATCAAGGCCGTGGGGCAGCGCCCGCACGGTGTCGCCGAGGCCAGCGGCATCGAGCGCCTCCATCAGCCTTTCGTCACCGGCGGCGGGGAAGGCGAGTTTCAGGTTGGCGCGCAGCGTATCCTGGAACAGCTCGGTGCGCTGGGTCAACAGCGTGGCCGGCAGGGCCGCGATGCTGCCGGCGTCCGGCGCGACTTCGCCGGCGATCAGCGCCATGATCGAGGATTTTCCGGCCCCGCTCGCGCCGACCAGCGCCACCCTTTCGCCCTCGGCGATCGTCAGCGTCAGGCCGGAAAGCGCGGCGCCGCCGCGTCCGGGATAGCGCAGACCGACATTTTCGAGCGCCACCGCGATGCCGGCGTCCGGCGCGGCGTGAACGGTGCGGGCTGCGGGCGCATCCGCCAGCCGGGGCGCCAGCCTGCGCGCGGCAAGCAGCGTGCGGCCAAGCTCCATCGCCCCGCGCCGGAGCGCTGCGAACGGCTCAAGTGCTGCAAAGGCGATGAGGAGCGCAAGGGCCGCAAGCGGCGCGGTGATCTGTCCGGCCTCGGCAAGGGCGGCGCCTGCAAGCAGCACGCCGGCGAGAATCAGCGCCGTCACCATGTCGAAGCCGAAACCGGTATTGCTGTCGATCCGGTTCAGCGCCAGATCGGCGGCATATTCCCTGCTGTCGGCGTTTTCCACCCGTGCGCGCTGGGCATCGAGCCGCCCGGCAAGCGCCAGTTCGCTCTGGCCGGCAACCATGTCCACGGCGCGGGCGCGCAGCGCCTCCTGCGCATGCGCCCGGCGGCGGGCGGGCTTTTCGGCCGCGCGTGCGGCAAGGGCGGGAAGGGCAAGGCCCGGCAGCACGATCGCCGCACCGACGGCAAGCGCCAGCGGCCATGACAGAATGCCGAGCGCGATGATGGCGGCAAGCCCGGCGATGACGGCAACCGCGCCTGGCACCAGCACCCGCAGATAAAGCGAATCGAGCGCGTCGACATCGGCGGTGAGCCGGAACAGCAGGCGCGCCGGGCGGAGCGCCAGCGCGCGGGCAGCACCCGGCGCCGCAAAGCCGCGGAACAGATTGACGCGCAGGCCGGCAAGCACGCGTAGCGTCGCGTCATGGGTCTGCAACCGTTCGAAATAGCGGCCCGCGGTGCGCGACAGCGCCAGGAAGCGGATCGCGGCCGAGGGTGCGAATACGTCGAAGGCAAGCGCCGTCGCCATGCTTAGCCCTGCAATCGCGGTTGCCGTTACGAACCAGCCGGAGACGCCCAGAAGCGCGATGCCGGCAAGCACGGTAAAGGCGGAAAGGGCTGCACCCGCGACAAGTCCGCCGCGCCGTTCGCGCCAGAACAGGCGGATGATCGGGCCGAGGGCTGCAAAGCCCGTTTTTCTCGCGGTCTGTTTCATGACCGGTTCTCCCTGAAATCCTCGGCAAGATGGACGACGCGGTCCATCCTTGCGGCCAGCACCGGATCGTGGGTCGCCACGATCAGTGTGCGGCCGGTGGCAAGCGTCAGAAGCGCTTCGGTGATTTCGGCGGCGGTGTGGTGATCGAGATGGGCGGTCGGCTCGTCGGCAAGGATGAGGCCCGCGCCCCTGGTTGCGGCGGCGCGCGCCAGCGTCAGCCGCAACCCCTCGCCACCGGAAAGCCCGGCACCGTTTTCGCCGATCATCGCATTGCCATGGGCCTCGGCGACGGTGTCGAGCGCGGCAAGCTTCAGCGCGCCGGCGATATCGTCGCGGGTTACATCTTCGCGGGTAAGGCGGATATTTGAGGCGATCGAACCGGCGAAAAGGTGCGGATCCTGTCCGATCCAGGCGATCCTCTGGCGCAGCCTGTCGGCGGTGCCGTCGCCAAACGTCACGTCATCGATGACGATGCGGCCATGACGGGCCTTGGCAAGTCCGGCGATGAGGGCGAGCAGCGTCGACTTGCCGCTGCCCGACGGGCCGAGCAGGGCGACATGTTCGCCGGGTCGGACTGTCAGGTCGAAGCCATCGAAGACCGGGTCTTTCGAGCCCTGATGAACGAAGCCGAGATCGCGCAGTTCCACGCTTGCCGGACGGGCCGTGGCCGGCGCGGCATCGGCTGTCGCGCCACCGACCATGGCAAGCCCGTCCTCGGCAAGGCTGTCGAGGGCGGAAAGCGCCGCCTCACCGGCCGCGCGGTCGTGCCAGACTGAAGACAGCATTCTGAGAGGGTCGAAGAAGGCCGGCGCCAGCAGCAGGATGAACAGGCCCTCCGACAGCGTCAGCTTGCCGCCCCAGGCACCGAAGCCGATCTGGCCGAGCAAATGAAAGCCGATATAGGCCGCAGCCATGGCGACGCCGAGGGCGGAAAACAGCTCCAGCACGGCGGATGTCAAGAACGCGATCTTCAGCACCGCCATGGTGCGCCGGCGCAGGTTTTCGGCCCGAAGCCTGAGCCGGCGCGAGACCTGCTCGACGGCATCGAAGGAGCGGATGGTCTGCAACCCGCGCAGCCGGTCGAGCAGGAAGGCGTTGAGCGTGCCCATGTCGGCGAGGTGCTTTTCGCTTGCCGATTGCGCGCTCCAGCCGATCAGCGCCATGAAGATCGGGATCAGCGGGGCGGCGATCAGAAGCACCAGCGCCGCGATCCAGGAATAGGGGAGCACCACGGCGAGAATGGCAAGCGGCACCACGCTCGCCTTGAAGCGGGCGGTCTGGAAGCGGGCGAGATAGGGCACGATATGTTCGGCCTGCTCGGCGAGAATGCTGGCGGCCTCGCCCGAGGCGGCCCGGCCGGTATCGAGCGGCGACCGGCGTGCGAGCGCCGCGACCGCGACCGCGCGCTTTTGCGAGAGGATCTTGCGGGCCTCGCGATAGGCCATGCGGTTGCCGGTCCGCTCCAGGAGTGCCTTGGCAAGGCCGAGCGCCAGCACGGCGGCGGCCAGCGGCCAGATCGCGGCGACGCCATCGCCCGTCGCCACCTGGCCGATGCCATAGGCAAGGCAGGCCGCTTGCGGCAGCCACATCAGCTCGGCAAGGGTGGAAAGCCAGGCGGCAAGCTTCAGCGCCCGGGTTTTCGGCGCGCGGGATTTCTGGCGGGCGGGCCCCGGTGCCGCGCCTTGTGGCGACGCGGCCCGGCCAGTGTCCTGGGCGGCGCTCCGATCGGGGGCGGCGTCTTCGTCCCTGTTTTTTTCGACAAGCGCGTCCATCATGAAACCTTGCTGTCTTTTGCGGCCTTCCGGCCGAAGCCGGGGAGCCTGTCTGCGGTCTCCAGCAGTTTGGTGACGGCCGAGCCCATGCCGAGAAGCATCAGAAGCCGGTCGGTCTCCATCGCCTTCACATCATCGTACCAGTCGGAGAGTTTTTCAATCAGCGCGTGCATTTCGCCCAGTCTTTCCTGCGCATAGCGCTCTTCGTCGTTTTCCGGCTCGCGCATCAACACCTCGCGCAGCATGGTCAGCGTCGGGTCGATCTCGCGCTTCTTTCGCTCTTCGGCGAGCGTCCTCAGAATTGCCCAGACATCCTCCGGCGTGGTGAAATAATCCCGCCGGTCTCCGGGCTTGTGGCGCAGCAGAACCAGCCCCCAGCCCTGCAATTCCTTCAGCCCCATGGCCACGTTCGAGCGCGACATCTTCAGCGCTTCCACCATGTCGTCGGCGCAGAGCGGCTCGCGCGTGGCGTAGAGCAGGGCGTAAATCTGGCCGACCGAGCGGTTAATGCCCCAGCGGCTTCCCATCTCTCCGAAATGGGCCACGAAATCCTGCACGACCGGCGACAACGGCATCGATATTCCTGCTCTATCTGAATTTTCAGAAATTTCTGAAAATTATGTATACCGATACTTGACGGAAAGCAAGCCGCCGACCTCTTGCCACCGGTGTAGCCGAATGGGAGCGGTCTGAAATTGATTTATGTCATGTGGGTGAAGCGGGTATGTCAGCCGTAAGGCTTGCCATGATGCGAGGCTCTATACCCTCATCCGGCCTTCGGCCACCTTCTCCCCACGGGGAGAAGGGGACACCGGTGAGGCTTTGCCGTGCGGCGTACGCCTGCGGCGGCGGCTTTGCTCTGTCCACCCGCGCCAATCCTTCAGATTACCGGACGGTGCCCGAAAGCGTTTCGGCGAGCGCCTGTTTCGGCTTCAGATTGCAATAGGCCGGACGGTCGCGTTCAAAGCGCCAGCCTTCGGAAAGCGACCCCGCGTCGACACCGTCGAAGCCGAACTGATGATAGAGGCCGGCGACCACCGCCTTCGCCTCCGCATCGTCGCCGGCCAGTGGCAGGGCGAGGCGATCGGCAGCACCCTTTGGCCGGCCCGCAACATCAAGATCGATCATCCGAATAGCGTTGAAGGCCTTGACGATGCGGGCGCCGGGCAGATGGGCGGCGATCATCTCGCTGGTGGTGGTCTCGCCCCGGTCCAGCGCTTCGATATGGCCGTCGCGCTCGTGATAGTAGTTGATGGCGTCGATCACGATCTTGCCCCGGAAACCTTCCGGTGGCAGCGCGCCATAGGCCGCCAGGGGGATCGCGAGCACGATCACCTCGCCGAAGGCGATCGCCTCGTCCACCGTCCCGACGGCGCAGCCGAGGGCGCTCTTCATGCTGAAAAGGCTCTGCGGTCCGCGTGAATTGCTGAGCATCACCTCATGGCCGGCCTCAACCGCCTTCTGCGCCACCGAGCGGCCGACAAAGCCCGCGCCGATAATTCCGATCTTCATCACGTTTTCTCCTTGTCACACTGTGATGTCCCGGCATAAACCTCCACCATATGAACTTAAATATCGAAGTTTTGCAGTCTCTCCCAACCAGAAGGGGATAATCATGGACCGGCTCACCAGCATGGCCGTCTATGTCAAGGCGGTTGATCTCGGCTCGTTTGCCGCCGCCGCGGATGCGCTCGGCATCTCACCGCAGATGGTCTCCAAGCATATCGTGTTTCTGGAGGACAGGGTGGGCGCGACGCTTCTTCACCGCACCACCCGCCGCCAGAACATTACCGATATCGGGCGCGCCTTTTACGAGCGCTGCCGGTTGATCCTTTCGGAGGCCGAGGCGGCGGAGGGGCTGGCCTCCGAGATGCACCGCCACCCCAAGGGCCTGCTGAAGGTCAACGCGCCGAAAACCTTCGGCGCGCTGGCGCTCGCGCCCTTCGTCACCCGGTTTCTTGATAAATATCCGGACGTGCAGGTCGAGGTCACGCTTGAGGACCGGTTCGTCGATCCGCTGGAGGAGGGCTTCGACGTCACCATCCGGGTTGGCGGCACGGAAGGCGCGGGGCTGGCCTCCGTCCCGCTCGCATCCTATGAACTGGTGGTCTGCGCCGCGCCTGCCTATCTCGCCCGTCACGGCGCGCCGCAAATCCCGCAGGATCTCACCCGGCACGAATGCCTGATCTTCGGCCAGCGTGCAGGGCACACGCCGTGCCGCTGGCTGTTTACAGAGGACGGTCGGGAGCGTGAAATTCAGGTCAGCGGGCGGCTTTACGCCAATGACTGGATGGTGCTGTTGCGGGCCGCTATCGAGGGCCATGGGGTGGCGCTTGGCTCGGATATCATCCTGCGGGAGGAGTTGAGGGCCGGCCGCCTGGTGCGCCTTCTGGCCGAGTATCGCACCCCGCCGCGCCCCATGCACGCGCTCTATCCGATGCGCGGCAAGCCGAGCGCCAAGATCATGCGGTTCGTGGAGGGGCTGGCCGAGGCGTTTCCGCCCCGGCCCGAGGGCTATCCTTGAGCGCGCCAGGCCTCGGGCGTGACGTAGACCTCGTCGGCGCGGCCGTAGCCGCCGTCGCGGACCTCCTCGATCAGCACCATGGTGTGGGGCCGCGCGGCCTCGGTGAAATACTCGGCCAGCATATCCGTGACGCGGTGGATGATGTCTTCCTTCTGCGCGCGGGTCAGCGCCGCCTCGGGGGTCTTGATGTTGACGAATGGCATGTCGGTTCTCCTTGTCAGATCATGCCGCCATTGACGCGCAGCACCTGACCGTTGATGAAGCGGGCCTCGTCGTCGACGAGAAAGGCGACCACGCCTGCGATATCGTCGGGCTCGCCCAGCCGGCCGGCCGGAATTGTCCGGGTGATGTTGGCGACCAGTTCCTTGCTCTTGCCGCCGAGAAACAGCTCGGTCGCCACCGGTCCGGGGGCGATCGCATTGACGGTGATCCCGCGCGCGGCCAGTTCCTTGGCGGCGATATGGGTCATGGTTTCGACGGCGGCCTTGGTGGCGGCATAAACGCCATAGGCGGGAAGTTTCGTGCCGACGACGCTGGTCGAGAAGTTGACGATCCGCCCGCCATCGGCAAGCCGGTTCGCCGCTTCGCGCAGGCCGCGGAACGTGCCGCCGAAATTGACGGCGACCTGGCGTTCAAAATCCTCGTCGGTGACCGTCGCGAGCGGCGCGAGCGAAAGCATGCCGCCATTGTTGACGAGAATGTCGGCCTTGCCGAACTCGGCTTCGGCGGCATCGAACAGTACCGCCATGCCGTCGTCGCTGCCGATATCGGCCTTGACCGCGATGGCCTTGCCGCCTTTTTCCCTGATCGAAGCAACCACCTCTTCCGCGGCGGCAGCGTTCGACGCGTAGTTGACCACGATATCGATGCCGTCGGCGGCGAGCCGTTTTGCGATCTCCGCGCCGATGCCGCGCGAGGCGCCGGTGATGATGGCTGTTCTGGTCATGATGCACTCCATGTTCGTTGAACTCAGCCAAAGATATGCTCTGGCATGTGCGAAACAATCACCGGGAAATTGACAACATAATTCGCCTGTGGTGAACAATGTGAATGGACAGATTTGACCGCATGCGCTTGTTCACCCGCGTCGTCGAGCGCGGCAGCTTCTCCGCCGCAGCGCTTGATCTCGGCCTTGCGCGCTCGACCGCGACGGAAGCGATCAAGGGGCTGGAGGCCGATCTCGGCGTCCGGCTTCTCGACCGCACCACCCGCCATGTCGCGGCGACGCTCGACGGCGAGGATTATTATCGGCGCTGCGTTGCGATCCTTGCCGATGTCGAGGAGGCCGAGGGCGCGTTCAGGGCCGGCAATCCGGACGGGCTGCTGCGCATCGATGCCCATCCGCATCTGACCCGAAACTTCCTGCTGCCCGGCCTGCCCGCATTTCTGTCACGCTATCCCGATCTCAGAATCCATTTCGGGCAGGGCGACCGCTATGTCGATCTGGTGCGCGAGGGCTATGACTGCGTCATCCGGGCCGGCGAACTGGAGGATAGCGGGTTGATCGCCCGCCGGCTCGGCGCGCTCCGCGAGGTCACGGTGGCGAGCCCGGCCTATCTTGCGCGACACGGCGTGCCGGAAACGCCGGATGATCTTGCCGGCCATATCGCCGTCGGTTTCATTTCGTCGCGCACCGGAGAGGTGATGCCGCTCGAACTGATCGAGAACGGCCGCACCCGTTATGTGACGCTGAAGACCCGGGTGACCGCCAATGATTCCGGCACGGCCAATGCGCTGGCGCGGGCTGGGTTCGGGCTGGTGCAGGCCCCGCGCTATCATTTTGCCGAGGCGCTGTCGGAAGGCGAGATGGTCGAGGTGCTGCCGGATTTCCCGCCGCCGCCGACCCCGCTCACCGCGCTCTATCCCCAGAACCGCCACACCGCGCCGCGATTGCGGGTGTTTCTCGAATGGGTGCAGACGATCTTCGCGGGCGGAGAGGTCTGACCGGCACTACCCGTGCTCGCGCAGGTAGGCTTCGAGGAATTCCGCGAGTTTCAAGGCGGCGAAGGTGGGCGTCGGGCCGTCGGCGCGCACAAGCCGCATGTCGCTGGCGATTTCCGCGCCCTTTGCAAAGGGACGCAGCACAAGCTGGCCGTCACGAAGCTCGCGGGCAACCGTCATCGCCGGCAGGATCAGCACCGCAGTGCCGCGCCGGGCAAGCTCCTTTTGAAGCTCCAGCGACGAGGTGGTGAAGGCGACCTCCACCGGCGCAAATCCGGCCGCGCGCTGGCGATCGTCGAAATCGCGGCGGATGCTGAAGGCGCGGTCGGGCATGGCGATGGCGTGGCGACGGATGGCCTCGAGCGTGATTTCGCGCTCGCCGGCAAGCGGGTGGTCCGGAGCCATAACCGGATCATGCCTGACCGACAGCGAAAACAGAGTCTCGATCCGCGCATCCGAGGGGGAGAACATCGTCACCGCGATATCGGTTTCGCCGGTGGTCACCGCGTTCAACGCGATTTCGGCCGACGTGACCGTTACCGCAATCGAGATTTTCGGATAGAGCGCGTAGAATTCGGCGAGCGCCGGGGCCAGGATCGCATTGATCACCGCGCCGTTGACGTGGAGCGAGACGTGGCCGGCATTGAGCCCCCTGAGATCGTCGATCACCTGCCGTGCGCCTTCGAGATCGCGGATCATGGCATCGGCGCGTTCGGCCAGCAGCGCGCCGGCGGGGGTGAGCGCAATCCCGCGCGCGCCGCGCTCGATCAGCACGGCGTTGAAATAGGCCTCGAGATTTTCAAGCTGGCGGCTGACCGCCATTGGCGACACGCCCAGCGTTTCGGCAGCCTGGCGGATCGAGCGCGAGCGCGTCAGTTCGTTGAAATAGATGAGGGCCTCGATCTGCATGACGGTCTCGCATTTGTCGAAGTGACATTTGAGCCATCCGGCGGGCTGCAAGGCAAGGCCGGTCGTGCACGATCCATTCATGATTTTCTGCGACGGTCTTGTTATTTGGTATTAAATTGGTATCTTTCTGGTAGCAGGAGTTGGTCGTGCGGGTTTTCCAGGATTTCGACATTTCGGGTGACGGGCCGATCTACCGGCGGCTGAAAGCCGAACTGGCCAAGGCTATCGACAGCGGCAAGCTTGCCCATGGCGAGGCGCTGCCGCCCGAGCGCGACCTCGCCCGGCTCGTCGGCGTCAGCAGGGTTACCGTGCGCCGCGCGATAGCGGAACTCACCAGCGAGGGGTTTCTGCAGCGCCGCCACGGGGCCGGCACTTTCGTGCTGCGCCCGCCGACACGGATCGAGCAGCCGCTGCAGCGGCTGACCTCGTTTACCGAGGATATGCAGGCGCGCGGTCTCACGCCGCGCTCGCACTGGCTGGAGCGCGGGCTTCATGCGGCCAGCGCGGAGGAGACGGAGGCGCTGAAGCTTCCCCGAAACGCCGCCGTCGCCCGCCTCAGCCGCATCCGTTATGGCGACGACCTGCCGATGGCGATCGAGCATTCGACGCTGCCCGCCGATATTCTCGAACGGCCCGACCTCGTGGAGACCTCGCTCTATGCCGCGCTTGCAGAACGCGGCGTTACCATGGCGAAAGCCACCGAACGGATCACCGCCTGCAACCTGACCGCCGAACAGGCCGCACTTCTGACGGTAACCCCCGGCGCCCCGGCGCTCGCGATCCGCCGCACTGTCTACGATGCCAGCGGCCGGCCGGTGGAACTGACACGAACCTATTATCGAAGCGATATTTATGACCTTGTCGCCGAACTCACCTATGCCGGCGACCCATGAAACGGAAGATGACACTATGACCGACATCACCAATATGCGCCGCGAGATCGACGAAATCCCCGAAGCCGCCGCCCGGCTGCTCGACGGCCAGAGCGCTGCGCTTGCGGCCGCCGGTCGGGCGCTTGCCGAGAAGGACCCCGCGGTGGTGGTCACCATCGCGCGCGGCTCGTCCGATCACGCATCGCTGTTTCTGAAATATGCGATCGAACTGACGGTCGGCATTCCGGTCGCCTCCCTCGGTCCCTCGCTCGCCTCGATCTATGGCGCGAAGCTTCGGATGAACAAAGCTGCCGCGATTTCGGTGTCGCAGTCCGGCAAGAGCCCGGATATCGTGGCGCTCGCAAGGGCCGCGCGCGATGGCGGCGCGCTTTCGCTTGCGCTCGTCAACACTATCGCCTCGCCGCTGGCGGAAATGGCGGACCAGCCGATCGATATCGCGGCCGGCCCGGAAAAGGCGGTAGCGGCGACCAAGTCCTACGTCAATTCGATCGTCGCCGGCCTTGGCGTGCTTGCCGAATGGTCCGGCGATGCAGCGCTCAAGGCGGCGCTTGCCAAACTGCCCGACGATCTTGCAAAGGCGCTCGCCTGCGACTGGTCGGCGCTGATCGAGCCGTTGAAGGATGCCCAGTCGCTTTACGTGCTGGGACGCGGCCCGAGCTTTGCGATCGCGAGCGAGGCCTCGCTGAAATGCAAGGAGACCTCGGAACTCCATGCCGAGGCCTATTCCTCGGCGGAGGTGATGCATGGCCCGGTCTCGCTGGTGGAGCCGCGCTTCCCGGTGATCGCGTTTGCCGCCCGCGACAAGGCGGAGGACAGCGTCGTCAAGATCGCCTCCGGCATGGCCAAGAAAGGCGCATCGGTGTTCCTGTCGTCGGAACGCGGCGAGGGCACGGCGTTGCTGCCGCATGTCGCGACCGGCCATCCGCTGACCGATGCGCTGGCGTTGATCGTGCCCTATTACAGCGTCATCGAGAAACTGTCGCGCGCCCGCGGCTTCAACCCGGATGCGCCGGCGGCGCTCAACAAGGTGACGGAGACCGAATAATCATGAAGAAGGCGATAAGCGGCGCGCGGATATTCGACGGCGAAAGCCTGCTGGAAGGCCGGGCGCTGGTGTTTTCCTCGGCCGGCATCGAGGCGATCGTCTCGGCGCGGAATATTCCGAACGAATGCGAGATCATCCCGGCTGACGGGCAGATCCTGGCGCCGGGCCTCATCGATCTCCAGGTCAATGGCGGCGGCGGGCTGCTGTTCAACAACGCGCCGGATCTCGATGGGCTGCGCACCATCTGCGCCGCCCAGATTCGCTCCGGCGTCACCGCGCTGTTGCCGACGCTGATCACCGACCGGCCCGACGTGGTGCGCGCGGCGGTCGAGGCCGGAAAGGCCGCCTGGGAGGCGGGCATTCCGGGCTATCTCGGCCTGCATCTGGAAGGCCCGCATCTCTCGCTTGCCAGAAAAGGCACGCATGATCCGGCGCTGATCCGGCCGATGGAAGCGGAGGATTGCGACTTTCTGGTGGAAAATGCCGGTAGTTTCGGCGTCGGGCTGCTCACCGTCGCGCCCGAAAACGTCACCCGCCAGCATGTCGCCCGCCTCAGCAAGGCCGGCTATATCGTCAGTCTCGGCCACACCGATGCCGCCTGCGCGGTGGCGCGGGAATACCGGTTTGCAGGTGCCACGATGGCGACGCATCTGTTCAACGCGATGAGCCCGCTCGGCCATCGCGAGCCGGGTATGGTCGGCGCGGTGCTCGGCGATGGCGGTTTTTCCTGCGGGCTGATCGCCGATGGATACCACGTTGACCCGGTGGCGATGCGGATCGCGCTCAGGGCAAAGGCCGGGCCTGGGAAAATATTCCTGGTATCCGACGCGATGTCGGTCACCGGCACGGACCTTCAGAGTTTCGAGCTCAACGGCCGCACGATCTACCGCAAGGATGGACGCCTGACGCTCGCCGACGGCACGCTCGCCGGGGCCGATACCGATTTGCTGTCCTGCGTGAAGAATGTCCGCGACATGTTGGACCTGCCACTGGAAGAGGCGCTCAGAATGGCATCGCTCTATCCGGCCGAGGCCGTCGGCGCGCGCGCGAAGGGGCGGTTGAAACCCGGCGCGGACGCCGACATGGTCCTGCTTTCCGAAGACCTCGCGCTTTCCGCCAGCTATATCGCCGGCGAGCGCGTCTATAGTGCCGACTAAAGGCCGGCGACCTACGCCATGTCCTTGCCGGTCACCTTCACCGTCGGGTCGATCTGGCGGCGCTTGGGGCGCATCAGCGGTTCGGGGCTCACAGGATGGGTGTGGAGCATATCCGCGCCGGCCATGATGCCCTCGACCGCCTGAATTTCCAGCCGCTTGGCGTCGCGCTTGCGGATATCGTCGGTGATCGCCATCGCCTCCTCCTCGCTGGTGCCAAGCGCCACCAGCGTCTCGCGGCCGAAGACGAGGCCGGATTCCAGCGTCTCGCGCAGTTCGTACTCAACGCCTCGCTGTCTGAGCGCCAGGGTATGACCGCGATCATAGGAGCGGGCGTAGATATGGGCGCGGGGAAAATTCTCCTGCACCACGTCGATCACCCGGTCGGTGATCTCGCGCCGCTGGGTGCAGACCGCGACGATCTTGGCTTTTTCGATGCCCGCTGCGATCAGCACGTCCTTGCGGGTGCCGTCGCCGAAATAGATGTGGAAGCCGAAGGCCGAGGCCTGCCGGATTCGATCGGCGGAGAAATCGATGATCGTCACGTCGCGGCCGCTGGCGAGCAGGATCTGCGCGGCAATCTGGCCGAAGCGCGAGAAACCGATCATCAGCACGTCGGCGCCCGCGCCGTCGAAATCCTCCTCCATTTCCTCATGAGCCTCGTGGCGGGCATAGAGTCGCTCGGCGAGACGGACGGTCAGCGGCGTCGCCACCATCGAGATCGTCACGATCGCGATCAGCAGCGAGGCCGTGGCGTTGGAGAAGATGCCGGCGGCAGCCGCCGTCGAAAACATCACGAAGCCGAACTCGCCGCCCTGCGGCAGGAGCGCCGCGATCCGGATCGCGTCCTCATGCGGCGAGCCGGTCAGGCGACACAGACCGTAGATGACGGCGGCCTTGACGACGAGCAGCACCGGAACGGCGATGAGGATCAGAAGGATATTCTCGTAGACCACGGACAATTCGAGCGACAGGCCGACGGCGATGAAGAAGATCGCGAGAAACACGCCGCGAAACGGCTCGATATCGGCCTCGAGCTCATGACGGTAGGAGGATTCGGCGAGCATCACGCCGGCGAGGAACGCGCCCATGGCCATCGACAGTCCGACGATCTGCATCATCATCGCCGCGCCGATGACGACGAACAGTGCCGCCACGATCATCACCTCGCGCGCGCCGGTGGCGGCGATGACCTGGAAAACCGGCGTCAGCACATAGCGCCCGGCGGCGATCATCAGCACAACGACGAGGGCGGCGAGCCCGGCATTCGTCAACATGTCGGAGGTGCTCGCCTCCTCCACGCCGCCGCCCAGAATGCTGGCGAGCGCCAGAAGCGGCACGATCGCGATATCCTGAAACAGCAGCATCGAGAACGAGCGCTGGCCGTAGCGGGTGTTGACGTCGCCATTGTCGTCGAGGATCTGCATGGCAAAGGCGGTGGATGACAGCGCAAGGCCGAAACCGGCGATCACCGCCGCCTGCCAGTTCCCGAGCCCGCCGAACTTGGCGAGCGGCACCAGCACCGCGCCGGTAACCAGCACTTGCGCAAGGCCAAGGCCGAAAATATCCTTGCGCATTGTCCAGAGCCGGGCCGGCTTCAGCTCCAGCCCGATCATGAACAACAGGAAAACGATCCCGAGCTCGGCGACGTGCAGCACCTCCTCGCCATTGCTGATTCGCTGCAGCACCGGACCGATCACGATCCCGCCCGCCAGATAGCCGAGAACCGTGCCGAGACCGAGCCGCTTGAAAAGCGGCGCTGCGATGGTCGCGGCGCCCAGCATCCAGACGGTTTCGGTAAAGAGGCTCTGGGTGGCTGCCATAAAAAGGGTCCTGGGCTGCAAGAAAACGGAAGCGCCGGAGGAACGGCACTTGATGCGCAATGAAGTGAACAATAAATGAGGGCGCAAGGAAAGGCCAAATGCCATGTCATCATCAAGGGTTCCCGATCAATTGATCGACACCGCGTCGCAGATTCTCGACGTCGCGAAGAAGAAGGGCGCGGATGCGGCCGATGTCGTCGTCTCGCAGGGCGCCTCGCACGGCATCTCGGTGCGCGAGGCAAAGCGCGAAAACGCCAAGGCGTCCGAGAACCGGGGCTTTTCGCTGCGCGTGTTCCGCGGGGCGAGGGTCGCGAGCGTTTCCACCGATGACGACAGCGATATCGATACCCTCGTTGAGCGCGCGCTCGCCATGGCCGCCGTCTCGCCCGAAGACCCCTATGCCAGCCTTGCAGATAGCGCCCGGCTTGCCCGCGAAGCCCCGGACCTCGATCTTTACGACGAGACCGAGGTCTCGCCCGAGGCGCTGGCCGAACGCGCGCTTGCGGCCGAGGCGGCGGCGCTTGAGGTGGACGGCGTCACCAGAAGCTCCGGCGCAGGCGCGTCGCGCGGCGAGGTCGGTTTCGTTCTTGTAACCTCAGATGGTTTTTCCGGTGGCTATCGCCGATCCTATTCCTCCGTGTCGGTCTCCGTCGTGGCGGGCGAGGGGGCCGGCATGCAGCGCGATCACGATTATGACGCGCGGTCCCATGACGGCGATCTCGATCCGCCGGCAGAGATCGGCCGCAAGGCCGGCGAGCGGGCCGCCGCCCGTCTTTCGCCGCGCCAGGTGCCGACGCGGCGCAACGCCGCCGTGATCTTCGAGCCGCGCCTTGCCGCGAGCATGATCGGCAGTCTCGCCGGCGCGATTTCGGGGTCTTCGGTCGCGCGTAAGACCAGTTTTCTACGGGACAAGCTCGGCAAGCAGGTTTTGAAGGCCGGTCTCAATCTGGTTGACGATCCGTCGATCCGCCGGGGCGCGGGCTCGCAGCCCTTCGATGGCGAAGGCGTTTTGAGCGAGCGGCTCGCCATGGTCGAGGACGGCGTGCTGCAGCAATGGTTCCTTTCGACCGCCCTCGGCCGGGAACTCGGTTTCGAGACCAATGGCCGCGGCACCCGCTCCGGCAATTCGCTGTCCGCCGCGCCGACAAACCTTGTGCTGGAACCGGGTCAGAAGTCGCCCGCGGAACTGATGGCCGAGATCGGAACCGGGCTCTATGTCACGGAACTGATCGGCCATGGCGTCAACATGGTCACCGGCGAATATTCGCGCGGAGCGAGCGGTTTCTGGATCGAGAATGGCGAGATCGCCTACCCGGTCTCGCAGATGACGATTGCCGGCAATCTGAAGGACATGTTCATGGCGATGACGCCGGCAAGCGATATCGACCGCCGGTTCTCGATCGCCACCCCCAGCATTCTTGTCGAGGGTGTCACCCTCGCCGGATCGTGAGGTCCGCGATGGCCGAAGCGCCGGATACAGATTTTTCCGCCGATCTGGCGCTGATCACCGACGCGGCGCGCGAGGCGGGTGCGGTCGCGCTGTCCCATTTTGGTCAAGACCCCGAAGTCTGGTGGAAGAATTCCGGCCAGTCGCCGGTCAGCGCCGCGGATTTCGCCGCCAATGAATGTCTTGAAGACCTGTTGCGCCAAGCGCGGCCGGATTACGGCTGGCTGTCGGAGGAAAGCGGCGATGACTTCGCCCGGCTGGAGGCCGATGCCACCTTCGTGGTCGACCCGATCGATGGCACGCGCGGTTTTCTCAAGGGCAAGAAAAACTGGATGGTCAGCGTGGCGGTGGTGCGGGGTGGCCGCCCTGTGGCCGGCGTCCTTGTTGCGCCTGCGCTTGACGAGGTGTTTACCGCCGCCCTCGGCGGTCCGGCGCTGAAGAACGGCCTTCCGATTGCGGCCTCAACGCAGCAGGGCGAGAGCGGAAACCTGGAGCTCTGCCTGCCGGCGATGATGCTCGACGGCTTCAGCCCGCCCTTTCGCGCGCGGGTCAACAAGGCCGCGCATATCCCCTCGCTCGCCTACAGGCTGGCTTCGGTGGCCGATGGCCGTCTTGATGCCACACTTGTAAGGCCTAACTCACACGACTGGGATCTGGCCGCCGCCGATATCATCCTTGCCGCAGCCGGCGCTTCGCTGGTGGATGACGCGGGGCGGCCGTTGACCTATAATCGCCGCACGCTGCGCCACGGGACGCTTTTTGCGGGCAATCCGGCACTGGTCGGCACGCTGATGCGCGAATTCGCGCCGCCGCCCGTCATGTGACCCGTCACTTGACAAAAACGGCCAAACCCGAGACACGCTATGGCGGGAGGCTATGAGCAAAGAGAGATATGAAATGGCTGATACGGTTGAAAACAAGCAACTCCTGCATCTGGTCTTCGGCGGCGAGCTCGAAAGCCTGAAGGGCGTCAAGTTCACCGATCTGGACGCGCTTGATATCGTCGGTATCTACCCCAATTACGCCAGCGCCCATGCAGCCTGGAAGTCCAAGGCGCAGCAGACCGTCGACAACGCCCATATGCGCTACTTCATCGTCCATCTGCACCGGCTTCTCGACCCGGAATCGTGAGTATTGTGTTTTCGCGGCTCCGGTCGCAGTATAGGCGACTGCTTTAGCCTCCGAAGCGTTTTCCCCAGACGGCGCTCCTGCAAATGCTTTGTGGTTTGAAATTAAGCAATTGCTTTAAAATAAAGCATATGAAGTCTTTATAAGAAGAAAAAAAGAACTTCGTTCCGGGTCAGCCTGAAGACGTTTGATAGAATATTTAGGATGTGGTTCTTCCTGTTCCTAAATGTTATTTTCTGAAGTAGGATGATTCGCGCAATGGTGGTGGGTGCGGCCGCTGATCCGATGCACGAGAACGGGGTAAACGGACAAGGGAATGGTATCTGGCATTTCTATTTGGTTGGCCCGCAACACGTACCGACTTGGCGGGATTCTCGGCTATCCGCTGTTACGGCCGATCCTCTATCATCGCGTCCGCCGCGGCAAGGAGGACAAGGCGCGTCTGGGGGAACGCCTCGGCCGCTCCGACCGACAGAGACCGGAAGGCCCGCTCGTCTGGATACACGCAGCGAGCGTGGGCGAGACGCTCGCCGTCACCTCGGTCGTCCAGAATATCCATGAATTCGGCATCTCGGTTCTGCTGACAACCGGCACGGTGACATCCGCGCGCCTGGCAGCGGAGCGTTTCGGGGATACGGTTATCCATCAATATGTGCCGCTGGATGCGCTGCCAGCGGTAACACGCTTTCTCGATCATTGGCGTCCGGACCTCGCCATCAATGTTGAAACCGAAGTCTGGCCGGTCACGATCGCGGAGCTCGCCAAGCGCAAGATCGCGCAGGTTGTGGTCAATGGCCGGATTTCGGATCGGTCGTTCGAGCGCTGGATGCAGCGCCGCGAACTTGCCCGCACCATGTTTTCGCGGTTTTCGCTGGTCATGGCGCAGACCGATCTTGATGCCGAGCGGTTTGCCGATCTCGGGGCGCTTCATGTGTCGGTCACCGGCAATCTCAAGGTCGACCGCAGCGCGCCGCCCGCCGATGATGAGGCCCTGCAGGCGCTGAAGAGCGCAATCGGCGCGCGTCCCGTTTGGGCGGCGATCTCGACCTTCGATGGCGAGGAAAAGAATGCCGCCGACGTGCATGCCGCGCTCAAGGAAGCCCATCCTGGCCTTCTGACCGTCATCGTTCCCCGCCATCCCGATCGCGGCGATGCGCTCGCCGCTCAGTTTTCGGCCGACGGACTTTCGGTCAAGCGTCGCTCGCTCGGCGAAAGCCCCGACGCGGAGACCGATATCTATCTCGGCGACACGATCGGGGATATGGGGCTTTATCTCCGCCTCACGGATATCGCCTTCGTCGGCCGCTCGATGACGGCGCGCGGCGGGCAGAACCCGCTGGAGCCCGCCATGCTCGGAACCGCGATCCTGACGGGCCAGCATGTCGACAATTTCCGCGACACCTATCGTCAGTTGCGCCAGCGCGGCGCGGTGCGCACCGTCGACAGTACGGAAGCGCTGCTGCAGTCCGTCGACCTTCTCTTGCGGGACGAGGCCGCGCGCGAGCACATGATCGCCGCCGGTTATGCCGGGGTGCGCGATATGCGCGGCGCGCTGATCCGCACCATGAAGGGGCTGGAGCGTTATCTTGCGCCTCTCATACTTGAGGCCCGTTTTTCCGCGCGTCCCAAGGCCGTGCCTGAAAAGAAGCGCCTGCCGATCGTTCCGGAGCGGATGCCCGAGCAGAATTTGCGCAAGGCGTTGCAGTAAGGTTTCGCGGGGCCGCACCGGCGCGGACGCGGCCTTGCAGCGTGCGGCTCGCTCTTCGTGACGCGGAGCGGCACTTCACGGGCGTGTCTGTCTGGTCTATCTGTTGGTTGAACCGTAATGCGACGACCTGACTGAGCGCATTGCCTCGGGGTCTGACAGAGAGTTGTGCCCGATATGAAGAAAACGACACGGGCCTTCTGGTGGAAGCGCGGCCATCCTTTGAGCCTGCTTCTTCTGCCCGTCTCCTGGATTTACGCCGCTGTCGCCGGTCGCCGGATGAGGCTGGCGGCGGGCGCTCGCGCCGGCGTGCCGGTTCTGTGCGTCGGCAATTTCACCGTTGGCGGTACGGGCAAGACCCCGGTAGCCGAGGCGCTGGCGCGCGCGGCGCGCGAAGCTGGCAAACGGCCCGGCTTTCTGCTGCGCGGCTATGGCGGCAAGGTTGAAGGCGCGGTTCTAGTCGATCCGGAACGCCACAGCTTCCGCGATGTCGGCGACGAGGCGCTGATGCTGTCGCGGCTCGCGCCGGTCGCGGTCTCGCCCGCCCGGGTGGATGCGGCAGCGCTTCTGGAACAGGCGGGCGTCGATTTCATCATCATGGATGACGGGTTGCAGAGCGGGCGGTTGAAGCCGGATTTTGCCGTGGCCGTGGTCGATGCCAAGCGCGGCTTCGGCAATGGGCGCTGCCTGCCCGCCGGCCCGCTTCGCGCGCCGCTTGCGGCGCAGTTTCCGAAGGTGGATGCCGTGCTGCTGAACGGCGCCGGCGGCGCGGAGGAAGAGGTGCGCCAGTTTGCCCGCAGCGCCCGTCGCCCGATCGAGGCGCTGCATCAGCAGCCGACGTCGGACAGCGGAGAATTTGCCGGTGAGGAGGTGCTCGCCTATGCCGGCATCGGTGACCCGGAGAAGTTCTTCGCAACGCTGGAAGCGCTTGGCGCGCGGGTGCGCCGGACCGTCGCCCTTGCCGATCACCAGCCGATCTCCGAGGCTCTGGCGCGTTCGTTGCTCGCCGATGCCGGGGCCCTGCTGCCGGTCACGACCGCAAAGGACATGGCCCGGCTTCAGGGCGACGGCGGGCCGGCGATATCCGCCTTGCGCGAGAAGAGCCGCGTGGTGGAGATCACCGCCGTTTTCGAGAACAAGGCCATGCCTGCCGGCATGGTCGTCGCCACGCTCGATGCCTTCCGCCGCCGCGTTGAAGCGGAGCGACAAAAGCGGTGAGCCGCTCTGTCAGCGACCGGTAAATTATTTTTGATGGGCAATCGGCTCAGTTTGTCATATCCTTGGGTCTTAACCGCAATGACATGCCGGTTGGAGACGATGAGGATATTATCCAGCGACGTGCGGCCAGCAGAGGCGGCCGACGCCGAGAAAATCGCAAGGGTTCACTGGCTGGCATGGCAGCAGGTCTATGCCGGCATCCTTCCTCACCGCGCGCTTCAGGACATGATTTCGAGCCGCAACATCGCCTGGTGGAAGAACGCGATCGCCAGCGAGGAGACGCTGCTGGTGCTGGAAGTGCAGGGCCAGCCGGTCGGCTATGCCAGCGTCGGCCTCAACCGCGTCAAGGCGCTGCCGCAGGAAGGCGAGATCTACGAGATCTACCTTCTGCCGGAATATCAGGGCCTCGGCTTCGGCCGGGTGCTGTTTGCCGAGGCGCGCCGACTGCTTGCCTCGCTCGGCTGCAAGGGCACGATCTGCTGGTGCTTCGAGGCGCTGGATCAGGCCGGCATCTTCTTCACCGCGCTCGGCGGCAAGCCCTTCGCCTTTGCGGAGGAGGAGCATGGCGGCAAGGTGCTTGGCAAGGTTTCCTATATCTGGGACTGAGCGGCTTTTGCGCGTTTACCCCGATTGCTGCAACTGCGCTCGCGCGGTTGCTTTGTCGAGGCAATTTGGCTATCCAAAGGCGCGAATTCTTCCCCTTTTCTGGAGACCTAGATGCGTATTGAAGCGATTGCGATCGGCAAGAACCCGCCCGATGATATCAATGTTATTGTCGAAGTTCCGCTCGGCGGCCAGCCGATCAAATACGAGATGGACAAGGACGCCGGCGTTCTCGTCGTTGACCGCTTCCTCTACACGCCGATGATGTATCCCGGCAATTACGGCTTCGTGCCGCATACGCTCTCCGACGACGGCGATCCGATCGACGTGCTGATCTGCAATCATCGCCCGCTGATGCCGGGCTGCGTCATCAATGTCCGCCCGATCGGCGTGATGATGATGGAAGACAATTCCGGCAAGGACGAAAAGATCATCGCCGTGCCCTCGCGCGAGCTCAGCGCCCGCTTCGACAAGGTCGAGAATTTCACCGATATTCCGGAAATCCAGCTCAAGCAGATCGAGCACTTCTTCGAGCACTACAAGGATCTGGAGCCCGGCAAATGGGTCAAGATCTTCGGCTGGCACGACGCCGCCGAGGCCAAGAAGCTGATCGTCGAGGCGATCGAGCGCGCGAAGTCGAAGAAGGGCTGAGCGAAGTTCCGGCGGATGCTCCTACGTCCGCCGCCTTGTCTCCTGGCAATCATTGAACAGGCAGGCCCGAGGGTTATCGGGCTTGCCTCAGACCGTTGACAAAGGTTCTCACCCCCATCGGCGTCATCCCTGTCTGTTGACGTCTGCCGTGAAAGCGGCAGTCGGATTGGCGGACGGCGTTTCGTGTCATCCTTGGTCGTTATGCGACCGTGCCCGAGCTGGAAACGCAGCCCGCCTTTCGTCAACCACCCCGAACAGTTGCCGGGGCCGGCGTTGGCGCGCCGAGCCCGCAGGACAAGGATGGGATCATGACCTCGCCACAAATCACGATCGGTTGCGATGTCTCCGGCCAGCGTCTCGATGTTTATCTTCACCCGGCTGCCAAATCTTGCAGCTTTTCCAAAGATCTGGCGGGCATCGCCGCCCTGATCGGCCTTGCGTTCGAACGCCAGGCTTTCGTCCGGCGCTTTTCTTTCGGCGATCAGTTGCTCGGGTCCATCGCGTGGGGCGGGGCTTTTTCCGACTGATCATTGTTGTCGCTGCTGCTCCGGCCCAGAGCGAAGGCAGCGATGATCACCACGATGATGATGGCTGCGCCGGCGATCGTCCAACGTCTCATGCTCTTCTCCTTTTGGGTTAACCGCTCGCGGGCGGCCCTTACAAAAGCGGCGGGCGACTGGCGCCCGCCGCTTCTATCGGTTGCTATTGCGTGTCCTCGACGCTGCCGGGCGGCTCGGTGGCGGGAACGATATCCATCTGCGGGGGCGCGTTCGATTGATTGGCCTCTGCCGGTTCCTGGCCTGTGAGCTGCTCGTCGGGCGAAGGCGACGGAGTCTCTTCGCTCGCGCCACCTGCGCCGCCGCTTTGCGTTGTCGCAGCGCCCGTTGCCGGCGGACTGGTGGCGCCTTCGCTTTCTCCGGCCTCCTCGGCCGCGCCGGCGGCCATGGAACCTGACGGCATCTCGTCGGTCCCGAGCGGTTCCGGGGTAACCGCCCCATCGGCGGCTGCGACGCGCCAGACCGTGTTGCCGGCGTCATCCGCCACCAGCAGGGCGCCGGTGCCGTCAATGCCGACGCCAACCGGCCGGCCATGGGCCTGATCGTCCTCCAGGAAGCCGGTGACGACATCCTCTGCCGCGGCAGCCGGCTTGCCGTTGACGAACGGCACGTATACCACCTTGTAGCCGTTGAACACCGTCCGGTTCCAGCTGCCGTGTTCGCCGACGAACGCGCCGGATGCGTAATCCTCAGGCAGCGCCGAGCCTTGCGAGAAGGCCATGCCCAGCGGCGCCACGTGGCTGGAGAGCGCGTAGTCCGGGGCGATCGCCTGTTCCACCATGTCCGGGCGCCGCGGGTGAACCCGCTCGTCGACATGGTCGCCATAGTAGCTCCACGGCCAGCCATAGAAATCGCCTTCCTCGACGGAGGTCATGTAGTCAGGGACGAGATTGGGGCCGAGCTCGTCGCGTTCATTGACGACAGTCCAGAGCGCGCCGGTATCGGGATTGAACGACAGGCCGTTCGGGTTGCGCATGCCGGAGGCGAAAATCCGCGCGGCCCCGGTCTCGCGGTCGACCTGCCAGATCGCCGCGCGTCCCTTCTCAGCTTCAATGCCGTTCTCGACGATATTGGAGTTCGAGCCGACCGAGGCGTAAAGCGTCTCGCCATTCGGGCTCAGCGCCAGATCCTTGGTCCAGTGGTGGTCGATCGGGCCGCCGGGAAGCGGCGTCAGCACCTCGGGCGCTGCCGTGATCTCGTTCTGGCCGAGCTCGTAAGGGTAGGTCAGGATTGCATCCGTTGCGGCGACATAAAGCGTATCATCGGCCCAGGCGACGCCGAAGGGCGAGTTGAGGTCGGTCAGGAGATCGTGCCGTTCATCGACCACGCCGTCGCGGTCGCTATCGCGCAGCAGCGTGATCAGGTTGCTCTCCTTCGTCTCGCCGTCACCGCCCCCATGGGCGATCGACATGATCCAGCCGCGGATGAAATCCTTGGGCCGCGTCACCGGTTCGCCACCGGGTCCGCGCGCCTGGACGACCAGAACGTCGCCGTTCGGCAGCGTGTGGACGGTCCGCGGATTGGCGAGATCCTGCGCGTAGGCGGAAATCGTCAGGTTGTCCGGTACATCCGGCGTCTCGCCATCTTCCCAGCCGATCACCTCCGCCACTTTCATGCTTGGCAGCAGCGCGTGATCGGGCTCGGGCAGCACGGGGTCCGCGCCGATCTGCTCTGATGGATCGACCTGGCCGCCATCGCCGCAGGCGGACAGCGCGATGAGGGCCGAACCCGCCGTTAGGGCTAGGATGCGTTTTCGTGTAAGGCTGAACTTAGTCATGGAGGATCCTCCATTCGTAGGAAAACGGGCGAACGGCGGAAAGCCACAGCGTGGCGAGAATGGCGATGAAGGTGATCGCGGAGAGGATCAGGCCGCCCGGCACCACCGCCTTCCAGCCGTCGCCGGCATGGACGAAGCTGTTCAGGATCGCGAGCGCGAGAACGACGATGTAGCCGACCGTTTCTCCCCAGCCGGGCCGGTAATGGCGGGCGTTGGGGCGCAGCGCGTCGCCGATGCCGGCAAGCACCGCAAGCACGCCGAAAACGAGCCCGCCCAGCAACAGCCATTCGGAGAAGTGCTGCCACATCAGAACCGACGTCCGCCAATAGAGAATGTCCGTGATCAGCGCGAAGCTGAACGCCACCAGCGGAAACGGGACAAATACGGAGCGGTAGGGATACCTGCCCACCGCGTTCTGTCGTGTATGCATGAGCGTAGCCTCCTTGCGTTCGAACGCGGCCACAACAGGCGGGAGGCGGTTTTGTTCCTGGCCGGCGCGCAAGAACGAGACCGGCAGGCGGTTGAAAAGCCCGCGGCTACGTGGCGGGCTTCGGCTTTCACCAGGCCAGGCGATTGGCCGGCATCGTCCATCGATCAAAAGGTTCTGCTATCCCTGCTGGAAACGGTGCCGTCGTCAGGCCGCTTCAGCGTGAAGCCATTCCGTTCAGGAAGACGTCGACAAGATGAGCGATATGCTCTTTCGGTGAAGCTTGTTGCTCTGTTGCGAGCGAGATCGCCGTCGCCACGCAAACAATGTCGTGGAAGCTGACGTCGGCCCGGACGACATCGGCTGCCTGCGCATTGGCCAGGAGCCGTTGCCCTTCCGCGCTGGTTGCGACACAGCCGGGGGTCCCGATCTGCAGAACCGTTCCAAGCATGGCCGCAAGGCCGCGATAGACATTCGTGTGGCCGACAAGCTGTTCCAGATAGCGGCGCAGAGCGCCGAGCGGGTCGCGGCCGTGGTCCGCGTCGCGGCTGGAGGCGGCGAACGCCAGAAAGCGCGCGCTGTAGGTCGCGGCCAGAAGCTCTTCCCGTGTTGGAAAACGCCGATAGAGCGTTCCGATGCCCACCCCCGCGCGCTTTGCGACGTCGTCAAGCGTCACGGTGGCGCCTTTTTCCAGAAACACATCCTCGGCCGCCGCCAGAATGCGCTCGCGATTGCGCTGCGCATCCGCGCGTAAAGAAATTTGGTCCGACAATAATCACCTCGTTGGGGCTTGTTAAGTGGAGGATATCTCCATATAAAAAATGGAGCAATCCTCCACTTAACGGAAAAGCGAGTTTCATCATGACGGAACGGTTCAAGGACAAGGTCGTGGTCATCACCGGCGGAACGGACGGCATCGGCTTGGCGACAGCCAAGGCGTTCGCGGCCGAGGGCGCACATGTGTATATCACCGATCGTCGGCAGGAGCGGCTGGATGAGGCGCTGCAGGAGATCGCAAGCGGCGCCATCGGCGTGCAGGGCGATGTGAGCGATCCTGCCGCGGTCGACCGGCTTTACGCCCGGATAAAGCAGGATCAAGGCCGGGTGGATGTGGTTTTTGCCAATGCCGGCGTGTCCGAATCCGCGCCGATCGGGGAGATCGGGGAAGACCATTTCGACCGCGTCTTCAATATCAACGTCAAAGGGACGGTCTTCACGGTGCAGAAGGCTCTGCCGTTGATGCCAGCCGGCGCGTCCATCGTGTTGGCCGGCTCGGGCGCAGGCAGCAAGGGCTTCGCCAGCCTCTCGATCTACAGCGCGACGAAGGCGGCAATCCGTTCCTTTGCGCGGACCTGGACGGTCGACCTGAAAAGCCGGGGCATTCGCGTCAACGTGGTGTCGCCGGGCATGGTCCTGACGCCGGCCATGGCGACCTACCTTCAAGAGAATGCCGGCATAGAGGAATGGATGAACCAGGCGATCCCGTTCGGCAGGCTCGGGCAGACTGAAGAGATCGCCAAGGCTGTCCTGTTTCTGGCCTCGGACGAAAGCAGCTTCATTGGAGGCGAGGAACTGATGGTGGATGGCGGTTTCGTGGCGGTTTGAACGCCTCCGTGGGGAACATCGGACCCGGATTGGCCGGCCACGCGGAGGTTTGACATGGCGGAAATCCGGCAATCAGTCCGATGTCAGGAGGAAAGACTCCAGAAGTCTCCGGAGCGGGTCGCGCGATTTTCGGACTGGAGCTTTTCCAGGTGGGCGATGACGTTTCTTTCCGCGGCCATGGCGATGTGCGGATCGGTTTTGCGGTAGACGGCGGCGGCGATATTCCGGACGGTATCGGGCTTTGACGCGATATGGGCAATGATTTGCTTTTCTCGGCGCATCCGGTTTGCGAGCAGCCGTTCGACGTAGGCTCTGGGCTCGTGAAGCATCGGTCCGTGGCCCGGCAGATAGGTTTTGTCGTCTCGTTCCAGCAGGCGTTGCAACTGGCCGCAATAGTCGCGCATATTGCCGTCGGGCGGGCTGACGATCGAGCTGTTCCATGTCATGACATGGTCCCCCGAAAACAGGAGGCCATCCGGCGTTGCGAAGCAGAGATGGTCGCTGGCATGGCCTGGCGTATGCAGCACGGTCGCACCGGCAATGACGTCTCCATCGTCCAGGCGCACGTCAGGATCGAACGCATCGTCCGGGAACGCGCTCGAGACATAGACGGGCAGGCCGGTCCGTTCGCGAAGCGCGGGCGCGGATCCGAAATGGTCGGAATGATGATGCGTGATCAGGATTCCCTTCCCCCGGGTCCCCAGACCCTCAAGGATGGCATTAAAATGCGCGCTGTCTTCGACCGGGCCCGGATCGATGACGAACACGCCCTCGGATGTGTCCAGAAGATAGGTGTTGGTGCCGTGATAGGTCATCTTGTTGGGGTTGTTGGCCACGATGCGGCGCACATTTTCGGCGACCCCGATGCTCGCCGCCCGGACCGGTTCCGGCTCCGTGAAAAACATGCTCGTACCGCTCATTGGCCGCCTCCATAATTCGACCGAAGCTGTGCTCCGGCCTGCGCCTGATCGTGTTTCTTGCCGTGGGACGATGAGGCTCATCCAGTGCTGCGGAAATAGCACTAAAGATGCCGCGGTCACACCACAAGATAGGTGATTTTTCTGAACACAAATTGTCGACAAGATGCAGGCGGCAACGTATGTTCTAAGCCCGGACGTTGCCGGCTTGGTCGGATCAAGCCGGCTGAGCGGATAGCATACAGTATCTGCGGGATGAGGTGGAAGCCCGAGAACCACAAAAGAGGCAAGGATGGCGGCAGCGGAAGCGACGGTGAAGGCGAAAACGCGCGGGTCGGGAACCCAGAAGGTATACGAGACGCTGCGCCGGGAAATTCTGGCGATGGAACTGACGCCGGGTAGTCCGCTCGATGAAGTCCGGCTTTCGGAACGCTTCGGCATGTCGCGCACGCCGGTGCGCGAAGCGCTGCTCAGGCTTGCAAGCGATGCGCTGGTCACCACGCTGCCCAACCGCAACACGATTGTCTCGGCCATCAACTTTGCCGAGATGCCGCATTATTTCGAGGCCCTGACCCTGATGTACCGGATCAGCACCCGAGGCGCGGCCGCGCGTGGGCCGCATGACAAAGCGATGATAGCGAACATCCGCAGCCGACAGGATGAATTCGTCGCCGCCGTGGAAGCGCAGGACGCCTTCGCCATGATCGAGGCCAATCGCGAGTTTCACGTCGCGATCGCAGAGCTCGCCGGCAATGCCTATTACACCGGTTTCTTCTCCCGGCTGCTCGATGAGGGCCGTCGTATCCTCAGGCTCTACTATTCCACCTTCGAGGACCGGCTCCCGCGTCAATATGTAAACGAGCACGAGGATATCATCGCGGCGATCGAAGCCGGCGATGCCGACAGGGCCGACCGGCTGGCGGTCGCCCATGCCGGGCAGATCGTGCGCCAGATCCAGGACTATCTGGCGCGGGAGGCCGAACAGGCGCGCGCGCTGTCGCTGGGGTGAGCCCACGACCTACGGCTGTAACCCCATACATCGCGAGGACAAGATGAAAGACCAGACTGAAGCAGACGTTGTCGTGATCGGCGGCGGCATTATCGGCTGCATGGCCGCGCGCTATCTCATGGAGGCCGGGCGAAGGGTCACGATCCTGGAGCGCAGCGCGATCGCGGCGGGAGCCAGCGCGGGCAATGCCGGCATTCTCGCCTTCCCCGAGATCGTGCCGATCCCCGCGCCCGGAATCACCTGGAAGGCGCCCGGATGGCTGCTCGATCCGCTGGGGCCGCTCGCCATCCGCCCGGCCTATGCGGCAAGGCTCGCGCCCTGGCTCTGGCATTTCTGGCGGGCGAGCTCCAGGGCCAGTTTCGAGCGCGGGCTCAAGGTTCAGGCGGCGATGATGCGGCTGGCAGTCGCCGAGTACGAAACGGTGCGCAAGGACGCGCGCCTGACCCCCTTCATTGTCAATACCGGCACGCTCGACCTCTACGACAGCGAGAAGAGTTTTGCCGCCGCGGCACCCGACTGGGCGCGGAAGCGCGCAGCCGGCTTCGAGTTCCACCGCGTCGGCCGCGCCGAGATCGATACGCTTCAGCCTGGTCTCGCGCCGCAGTTCGAGCATGCGATCTACAGTGAGGATGGGCTGCAGGTTTCCGATCCGGCCGGCTTCACCCGCGCGCTCGCCGAAAGCCTGAAGGAAGATGGCGCCACGATCACGATCGGAGAAGCCGCCGCCATCGAACCGACCGAGGCGGGTGCGCGGATCCGCCTTGCCGATGGCGGCGCCCTTGAGGCGCGCACCGTCGTGGTAGCCTGCGGCGCTTGGTCGAAGCGGCTTGCGAAAAGCCTGGGCGAGGCGGTGCCGCTCGATACCGAGCGCGGCTACAACACCACCTTGCCGGCGACGGCCTTTCCGCTGCAGCGGCAGCTCTATTTCAACGATCACTCCTTTGTCGTCACCCCGCTGAAGGCGGGTATCCGCGTCGGCGGAGCGGTGGAGTTCGGCGGGCTCGACCTGCCGGCCAATTTCAAACGCGCCGAGGCGCTTCTCACGCTTGCCAAGCGGTTCCTGCCTGGCCTTGAGACCGAGGGCGGCGAGCGGTGGATGGGGTTCCGCCCCTCCATGCCCGACTGCCTGCCGGTGATCGACCGCTCGAAGGCCGCGCCGAACGTGCTCTACGCCTTCGGCCACGGGCATCTGGGATTGACCCAGTCGGCTGCCACGGGCCGGCTGATTGCCGAACTGGCCGGCCAGCAAAAGCCATCCGTGAACCTTGAGAACCTGCGCTTCGACCGGTTTTCCAGCCGGTAGGGCTCGGGTCGTTCCGGGGCCGGCGTCTGCCGGCGGCAGGTACGGTTTTCTTGATTGCAGACGCCCGCCTATCGCACTGTCGACAAACTGGCGACAAATATGATAGGCGAACTTGATGTATGAAAAATCTCGGTCTTTGATCGAGTAAAGACGGAGAGACCGCTGCGATGACCAACCGCCCCGAACCGATCAGCAAAGACGAACGAAAGGGCCGGATTGAACGTCTGCGCACGGTCATGCAGGGCGCCGGCGCCGATGCCGTGCTGCTGGGTTCGACCACCAGTCTTGCCTATTTTACCGGTCTCGTCTGGCATCCGAGCGAACGCCTGGTCGGCGCGCTGGTCACCGCCGACAGTCTGACCTATATCGCGCCCGCCTTTGAGGTCTCGAAGATCGAGACGCTGGAGCGGCTCGACGGCGATATCGCCGCCTGGGACGAACATGAGGACCCCGCTGCGTTGACGGCGAAGCTGCTCGGCCAGGGCAAAACGTTGGCGCTCGACGATGCGCTGCCGTTCGCCATCTATTCGGCGCTGGCCCGGCAGATCGCGCCGGAGCGGCTGGTCGATGGCGGGCCGATGATCTCTTCGCTCCGAGCGGTGAAATCGCCCGCCGAAATCGCGCTGATGCAGTATGCGATGGATGCGACGCTCGAGGTGCACAAGCGCGTCCACGCGCTGATCGAGCCGGGCATCCGCGCCTCCGAGGTCGTGCGCTTCATCGACGAGACCCACCGCGCGCTGTGCGGCTCGGGCAGCACCTTCGCGATCTGCTCCTTCGGCGCGGCGACATCGCTGCCGCATGGCGTCGATTATGACCAGACCTATGCCGAGGGCGATATCATACTGGTCGACACCGGCACGATTGTCGGCGGCTACCAGTCGGATATGACGCGCACCTATGTGAAGGCGGAGCCCTCGGCCGAGTTTTCGCGGATCTGGATGATCGAACGCGAGGCGCAGCAGGCCGTGTTTGACGCCGCGAAACCGGGCGTTTCGGCCGAAATCCTCGACCATGCGGCGCGGCGCGTGATCGCAGCCCATGGCCTCGGCCCGGATTATCGCCTGCCCGGCCTGCCGCACAGGGCGGGCCACGGGCTCGGCATGGATATCCACGAAGCGCCGTTCATCGTGCGCGGCAACGCCAAGCCGCTTCTGCCCGGCATGTGCTTTTCCAACGAGCCGATGATCGTCGTGCCCGAGAAATTCGGCGTCCGGCTGGAGGACATCATCCATATGGGCGAGAACGGGCCGATCTGGTTCACCACGCCCGGCAAGAGCCCGACCGAGCCCTTCGCTTGAGCGCGGGGTTCACATCAACTTCATCCATGGGGCAGATTGCTTCCGGCGCGCTTTCCGCATGGCGCGCTTGCGATACCACGCCTGAAGGGAGACGGCATGAGTGACGACTTCGAAACGATTGCGATCGGTGAGGCAAAGGCGCTGGGGGAGAGCCTGCTGCTGGCGGCCGGCTATTCCGAAGACCATGCCCGCACGATCACCGATTGCGTCGTGCGCGCGCAGATGGACGAGTGCCATTCGCACGGGCTTTACCGGCTGATCAGTTGCCTGGAACTGATCGAGCGCGGCAAGGTCGATCCGACTGCCACGCCGGTTGTCGAGGACCGCGCGCCGGCGATCGTCCGCGTCGATGCCCGCAGAGGTGTTTCGCTGTCCGCCTTCGAGGCCGGGCTTCCCGTTCTCGCCGAAAAGGCGAGGCACAGCGGGCTGGCGGCGCTTGCGATCAACAATTGCTTTCATTTCTCCGCACTCTGGCCGGAGGTGGAAAGCATCGCGGATCAAGGTCTTGTCGCCATCGCCGTCACGGTCAGCCATGCCTGGGTCGCGCCCGCCGGCGGCAACAAGCCGGTATTCGGCACCAACCCGTTTGCCTTCGCCTGGCCCCGTCCGGGCAAGCACCCCTTCGTGTTCGATTTTGCCACCTCGGCGATCGCCCGGGGCGATATCGAACTGCACCGCCGCACGCAAACCCTGCTGCCGGAAGGAACCGCGATCGATGCCGACGGCAAGCCCACGACCGATCCGGACAAAGCCGCTGAAGGCGCCATGCTCACCTTCGGCGGCCACAAGGGCTCGGCGCTTTCGGCGATGATCGAGCTGCTCGCCGGGCCGCTGATCGGCGATCTGACCAGCGCCGAATCCATGGCTTTCGACGATGACGCCAAGGTCACGCCGTTTCACGGCGAACTGATCATCGCGCTCGATCCGGCCTCCTTCATGGGGCAGGCGGCGCTCGACAATCTGAAGCGCGGCGAGGCGCTGTTTGACGCGATCGAAGGGCAGGGCGCGCGCCTTCCCTCCGGGCGACGCTACCGGGCGCGGGCCCGCAACGCCAAGGCCGGTGTTATGCCAGTGCGCAGGAATGTGCTCGACGAGCTGCGGGCGCGCGCGGCGGCTTCGACACCGAAATCCAACTGAAAACCAGACTGAGGATGCACCAATGAAGATCACCGGCGAATTGCTGATCGGCAACCAGACCCGCATGGGCGAAAACGGCACGCTGACGGCTGTGGAAGCGGCCACCGGCAAGGCGCTTTCCGGCGCGTTCGGCGGCGCGAGCGCGGCCGATCTGGACGAGGCGGTTCGGCTCGCCTGGCAGGCTTTCTTCGCCTATCGCGAGACGGCGCTGGAAGACCGAGCCGCCTTTCTGGAAAAGGCGGCCGCAAATATCCTCGCCATCGGCGATCCGCTGATCGAGCGCGCCATGGCCGAAAGCGGCCTGCCGCGTGGCCGTCTCGAAGGCGAGCGCATGCGCACGGTCAACCAGTTGCGTCTGTTTGCCGGCGTGGTGCGCGAAGGCGCGTTTCAGGATCTGCGTTTCGATCCCGCCGATGCGGCCCGCACGCCGCCGAAACCCGATCTCCGGCTGCGCAAGGTCGGCCTCGGCCCGGTTGCCGTTTTCGGCGCGTCGAACTTTCCGCTGGCATTTTCGGTTGCCGGCGGCGATACCGCCTCGGCGCTGGCCGCCGGTTGCCCGGTCGTGGTCAAGGCCCATCCGGCCCATCCCGGCACATCGGAACTGGTCGCCCGCGCCGTGCAGCAGGCGGTGATCGATTGCGGCATGCCGGCGGGCACGTTCTCGATGCTGCATGACACCGGCTATGAAATCGGCGGCGCGCTGGTGGCCCATCCGCTGATCCGCGCCGTCGGCTTCACCGGTTCGCGCCGGGGCGGTCTGGCGCTGGTGGATATCGCCGCAAAGCGCGCCATGCCGATCCCGGTCTATGCAGAGATGAGCGCGATCAACCCGGTCTTCCTGTTTCCCGAAGCCCTGAAGGCGCGCGGCGACAAGATCGGCGCGGCGTTTGCCGCATCGCTGACGCTCGGCGCCGGTCAGTTCTGCACCAATCCGGGGCTGATTTTGGCCATCGAAGGCGAGGGCCTCGATGCCTTCAAGGCGAGCGCCGTGGAGGCGCTGAAGGCAGTGCCGGCGCAGACGATGCTGACCGCCGGTATCTGCAAGGCCTATCGCGACGGTGTTGCGAAACTGGTCGGCCACGGCGACGTGACGCAGTTGGCGGAAGGCCAGGAGGGCGACGAATACCACGGTCAGGCCGCCCTTTTCGAAACGACGGCAGCGTCCTTCCTGAACGACAAGAGCCTGCATGACGAAGTCTTCGGTGGCGCGGGGCTGATCGTCAAATGCCGCGACCTGGCGGAACTGGAGACCGTTGTTGACGCCCTGGAAGGCCAGCTGACCGTCGCGCTTCACATCGACGAAGGCGATCATCCGGCGGCAGCCCAGATGCTGCCGAAGCTGGAAATGCTGGCGGGCCGCCTGCTCGTCAACGGGTTTGGCACCGGCGTCGAGGTGTCGCCTGCCATGGTCCATGGCGGTCCCTATCCGGCGACATCGGACGTGCGCTCCACCTCGGTCGGCACGCTCGCGATCGACCGCTTCCTGCGCCCGGTCTCCTATCAGGACATGCCGGCGGACCTGCTGCCCGACGCCTTGCGCGGGTAACGGATGCCGGACCCTTCGAAAACCTGGCCGCGCCGCTACGGCCAACGGTGATCGACAGCCAAAAAAAAGCCCGGCCGAAACCGGGCTTTTTCGACTCTCGGCATATCGACGCTCAGGTCGTGGCGGCTGCCGATGCGCGGATGCGCACGCCGAACATCACCGTGGTGGCGGAGAGCAGCAGCAGGACGCCGCTTGCAAACACCGTCCCGGTTCCGCCCGCCGCGTCGAAGACGATGCCGCCGAGGCCGGCTCCAAGCGCGATCGCAAGCTGGATAGCGGCGACGAACAGGCCGCCGGCGCTCTCGGCCTCGTCCGACACGGTGCGCGCGATCCAGCTTGACCAGGCCACCGGAACGCCGCCGAAGATCATGCCCCACAGCACGACCGAGACGGTGTCGCTCATCGGATTGCCGCCGAAGGCGACCATGACCATCGCCAGCGTCCCCATCGAAAGCGGCACGAGCACCAGGGTCAGGCGAAGGCTCAGCTGGGCCATGCGGCCGGCAAGGACGGTGCCGAAGAAATTGGCGATGCCGAACCCGAGCAGGATGATGGCGATCGCCTCGATCGAGAACCCGCCGCGGGTCTCCAGATAGGCCCTGAGATAGGTGAAGAACACGAAGTGGCCGCCAAAGACCAGGAGGACCGCCATCATGCCGATACCGATTCCCGGGCGCAGCAGCACTTCGCCAAGCGTCCTCAATCGAGCCATGCCGGCAGGCCGCATGCTGGGCAGGCTGCGCCACTGCGCGACAAGCGAGATCGCGCCGAGAAGGGATGCCAGCAGGAAAACGCCGCGCCACCCGATGACCTCGCCGAGATAGCTGCCGACCGGCGCGGCGAAAACCGTCGCGGCGGATACGCCGCTCATCAGGATGGAGAGCGCCCGCGGCACCAGAGATGACGGAACGAGGCGCATGGTAACGGCGGTTGACATCGCCCAGAAGCCGCCAAGCGCGATCCCCAGCAGGACCCGGCCCGCCAGAAGCATGTAGACGCCCTCAGCAAAGGCGACCATCAGGTTGGAGACGACCAGCAGGACGGAGAAGATCATCATCATGTGGCGCCGGTCGGTGCCGCGCGCGGCGGCCGAGATCAGCAGGCTCGCGGCAAAGCCGAACATCGCCGTCATCGTCACCGCCTGGCCGGCCGCGCCTTCGGAGATGCCGAGGTCGGCGGCAATCGGCGTCAGCAGGCTCGCCGGCAGGAATTCGGCGGTGACAAGGCCGAAGACGCCCAGCGTCATCGCCGCTACGGCGCCCCATGCGGGCGCGCCGTCCGCCTTCTCGTTCATAACAGGGTTCATTGCGATATCCTTCGCGATGGGAGGTGGAGGAGGATGGGCTGAAGTTAGGCTGGACAGCCCGGACTTTCTATGCCAGTAAATCCTATATGCATGATCATCCGTCCGGAATATCACCGAATTCGCTCGATGCCGATCTCGTCAGCGAACTTCTGCTCGGCATGCGGCTTGTCGGCATCGACTATCGCCGCATCGAGCTTGCCGAACCGTTCTCCTATTCCTTCGGCGCTCAGGACGACCTTCGCGCGAAATTCATCTTCGTCGCGCGCGGACGGACCGCGCTCATCGCGCCCGGCGGCGAGGTCCATGTCATGGGCGCCGGTGATGCGGCTTTGTTGCCGCATGGCGGATTGCACCGGCTGTCGTCATCGCCCGACAATCACGCGCCGTGCGCCGACCTGACGGCCCTGCCGTCCTCGCCGATCTGCCCGAGCGTCAAGGAGATCAGAACCTGCGAGGCGACGCCGCCGGAAGAGCGGGTCGTGCTGTTTTCCGCTTGCATGGATTTCGACCTCGGCAGCATGCACCCGCTGGTGGCGATGATGCCGGAGGTGATGCGCGTCGGCACGCTGACCGACCGCTACCCGGAAATCCTGCCGATGCTGGAGGCGATGGCCCGGGAGGCCAGGGATGGCCGCGCCGGCTATGCCGGCATTCTCGCCCGGCTTGCCGATGTGGTCGCCGCCTGCATCGTCCGGGCATGGGTCGAATGCGGCTGCGGCGATGCCACCGGCTGGATCGCCGCGCTGCGCGATCCGCGTCTGGGCCGCGTGCTCTTGGCGCTCCACCGCGAGCCCGGCCGCAACTGGACCGTGGCCGAACTCGCGCGCGAGATGGGTGTTTCGCGATCGGTCTTCGCCGAGCGCTTCCTCGATGTTACCGGCGTTACGCCGGTGCGTTATCTCACCGAAATGCGCATGCGCCTTGCCGCCGACTGGATAAGCCGCGAGGGCGTGCCGATCGAAACCGCCGCCCATCGTCTCGGCTACGGCTCGCAGGCCGCGTTCAGTCGCGCCTTCAAGCGCATCACAGGCCATCCGCCAAGCCGCATTGCCGCCGGCATGTCCGCGCAGATTTAGGTTGCTCGTCCTCAGGTCGCGCGCCCGCGGCGCTGCGCTATTCCAGCGATCTTCGCCTGGCGCTAGAGCGTCGGGCGATTAGTCTGCAACGCATGCTGTTGATTTGAAGTAGTTCCAG